>JAQWBI010000002.1 GCA_028706475.1 Candidatus Cloacimonadota bacterium | reverse complement strand
ACAAAATGAGTAAGGGCACGATCTCTTGACCGTGCCCACGTTCTCATTTTGGCAGATGCCTAAGAAAACCCATATAATACAAGGCTTTAAGACATCCTATAGTCATTTGATACTATTTCATCAGCATCATTTTGCGAGTTTCGCTGTGATTGTCTGTGCTGAGGCGATAGAAATACAGACCACTGGTAACGTTGTTGCCACGTGAATCTGTACCGTTCCATACCACAGTGTTCTTTCCGCGGGTGGCTGTTCCGTTATACAGAGTATTAACAAGCTGACCCTTCACGTTGAACACATCCAGTCTGGCGTTGCCATTCTTGGGCATATCGAAACTGATGGTTGTTTCCGGATTGAAGGGGTTCGGATAGTTTTGATTCAGGATATTGCTTACCACAGGTACGACAGGATCATTGCTGTCGCTACCGGGGAATACGATATCTAGTTCCATAAACATCACTGTTCCGCCATCATTGGCTGGGAAGATGTCAGGTTCGATGGGATAAGCTCCCCATGTGTTGTCATCCAGGAACATAAATCCAACTCTGCCAATGGGATCGCCAGTTTCTGTCTGTCCCATATACTTCACTTTGTCGGCGGGGTATACCCACATAGGGATCATTCCAGCCAATTCCGGAGTATCCACAGCATTCAGGCGCATAGGATCACTCCAGGTAGTTCCGTTATCTTTGGAAGTAACGATCATGATTTCTGGACCTGTGGTATAGGGGACATCCTCAGGATAATCTTCGGGCCAGTTGAATCCATTTCTAGCTCTTTGAGAATCTTGCCACACCATAACCATCATACCTTGTTCGTTTACCTCGGTAAGCTTCTGATTATTGTAATGGAAATCCATATTACCGGCAGCATCGGAGTGTAAGTCTGCATCCATATGCGGTAATGGCATGTTGACTTCAATAGTCGGGTGATACGTATCATCGGATTCCTGGTACACAATCTCATCTACTTCACCGAAAGGAGCTTCAATATCCCAAGGTATATAGTGTTCATTGAAAGTATCACCAACTGGAAGTTTGGGGAATATATCCTGAATAAGGAATTCCTGAGTGTTGGTATCATACACGATATTCTTTAGGTTCTGCATGTAGGGGTAGTAAGTAAGTTCTATGGTGCTTAACGCAAAAAGGCCAGGAGAGTGAATGCGTCCCAGATTGTCGATCACTGCATTCTGGTGGCTGGAATTGAAGCTGAAGAACAATTCGCCATCAGCATAAGGAAGATTCGTTTCGGAATTGATAAAATAACCTTCATTATTTGGCGGAACGGGAGGATTCCACGCATTCATTCTACCCATAGCACTCACTCTGGTCCAAGTTCCTTGTCCATAATTCGGGCAAATGAAGACATCCATATCCGGTTCCATGATTATAGAGCCATCTGTTGCACGAGCAATGTGATGTCCATAATAATAGATATTTCCCAAATTATCTACTGCAAGAGTATAGTTTGGACGACGGAAGTTGAGCTCATCGGTATTCCATGCGTCCAATTCCGGGATGGTAATATAAGTCCAGGTCAGGTTGTTGCCCATCATCATACCTTCAGTAGTAAAATCGGCATAACCAATGATGCAGTTTTCACTGGGATCTCCATTTAATGCATGGGAAATAGAGTTTCTTGCCAGCACATATACTCTTCTCATATTGGCATTGGGAGATGGACCGATTTTGATGGTCGGCCAGATGAATTCATTGTCGTCAGTCACTCCGACTTCCAGCGGGTTGTTCATTACGGGAATAATGGTATTCCAGGAGCCCGGTGCGTTTCCAATAAATGAATCCCATACAAACTGGACCTCAAGCTCTGTGTCTGTGTCATGATTAGCATGCCAGGCGTACATCGGAATTCCGCTAATAGGATCAACGCCCAAGGTTGGGTATCCTTCATGGTTTGTAGTATTTGAAATCTCATTTGTCTGAACTGTACCATCTGCAGCTATGTGTGCCCAGAATACACGACGTGTAGACTCTAATGTCACTTTCCCGTGGTAAGTAAGGAAATATCCACCACCGGCTTCATCCGGGATTACCTGAATGGGAAGATGATTGTAAGCACCGATCTGGTAGTCGTAGTAGTTATCAATTATCTCGATAGGAGGGGTAGCCATAGTATACGTGGGTACCTCATCACGACTGGGAGCGGTAATCTTCTGAACTATTGGGGTGTAAACAGGCTTCTTCGTATTATCGGGTTTCGCGGGATTTGCAAAGACTGCTCCGATAATAAAAGAGAAGCATAAGGTTAGTAACAGGACTTTTTTCATTGTTCCTCCAGTAATTATTCTCATTATTCTAGTATCTCATCTTGAGTGAAACGCGATGAGCGCTCTTTATCATGGATTCTGCCAGGGGGCCCATATCTGTATAGGCATAGTCGATATTGAAGATTCCAATACTTGTGGGAACTTGCCAACCGGCACCTGCACTAAAGCCCGCAGCATCGTAGTTAATCTGGTAACCAGCTCTCAGGAATAGATTACCCAGTTTATACTCGGTTCCCAAGTTCCAAGTTTCCAAACGGTCAATTACGTTATCCAATTGCACCGAAGCAATCCAATATCCGGTGTCATTTCGCATCAGATCCCCAGATACGCCCAATGAAAAGTGCATCGGGATCTTACTCTCCAGTTCGGGTCCGTCTTCGTCTATATCTCCATCACCATCATTATCGATCAAATCAAATGGATCTTCGTCCGTAGAACCATCACCATCATCATCTACAGTGTAACGGATATCTGGTCCGAAGTTCTTTAATGCCATGCCAATCTTTATGTTTTTCCATCCCGTATTGTACATGGAACCCATATCCAGAGCATAGCTGTTTACATCGTATTCGTAGAGATTTTCGCGTAAGTACTTCACTCCCACGCCAGCAGAGAATTTATCGGTAAACTGCTGTCCGTAGGTTAACCCCATAGCAATGCTGCTATTGGTAAAATACTCTCCAGTAGGACCGAAGGTTTCTTCTTCCGTAACTTCAAGTTTGTCCATATGCAATACCGATCCATACACCGCAAAAGTAGATACTCCGTTGGTATATGTAGCTGCTGCAAATTCGTGCATGATGTCGGCTACCCAGTTGGTATGAGACACAAACACCTGGTTTTGGAACGCTGGAGCCAATCCGGCAGGATTCCAAAACACGGAAGAGATATCGTCACTTACCGCTGTGTAAGCTTCACCCATGCCAATGGCTCGAGCATCGACACCTAGCTTTAGAAACTGCATGCCAACCGTGCCAACTTTACCAAAAGGTTTTGCTTGAATACATACTGGCAATAGCATAACGGCGAGAGCGAGGATCAGGATATTATTCTTTTTCACAGTTCCTCCCTATTTGATAATGACAAACTTGCCGACTTTTATTTTGTTGGTGTCTTTATTCTCGACACTGAACAGATACACGCCAGGGGCGATGATCTGGTTATGTTTGGACAGCAAATCCCAATCATGCATACCACTTGCGGCAATACCTTGGGTAGTAGCTCTGGATATCGTAACCACATCGGTAATCGGAGGACCATCATGATGAAGGGTTTCCACCAAGTCTCCCGCCAGAGTATAGATGCGAATTGTGCAACGGTTGGGAAGGTTTACGAACCACAAACGGCGGCTCTTATCTCCCTTTTCGTCGTTTTCACGGCGTCCGTCGAACTTGCTGCGACCAATGTAGGGGTTGGGTATCACCATAATGTCATTCATATTGTCTCGAGCCAGCGTGCCTGGGAAAACAACCTTCATGTTTGCATCTGCGTCACGTCCGGTTTCCAGAAAACTTAAATTCTGTTCTGGAATACCACGGTCGTATGCAGTAAGTGCTACATAATATTCGATACCACGAGGAGGGTTATTGATGGAAGCCCTATAGAATCTGCGTGCAAGACGCTCTTCCTTGAGGCTGTTCAATTGATCAGGCGTAGGATCGGCTTCTCCACTCGGGAAGGCAAAGCCTTTCAATGGGATTACCTTTGAATCGAAAAGAGCATCGAATAGTCCAGGACGATTGATTTCATTCAGATACGGATGCATAAACAATCTTGCCTGTAGCACCTTGATTTCCTGATCGGAAAGCATTGAGTTATTTTGGGCAATCTCATCTGCAGCGCTCTGAATCTCAGTTGTCCAGTCCTTGTCGGGATCGTATAAGGGCCAGCCATAGAATATGGGACCATTAGGCTCGAAAGCATAGTATTGGTCATATTTGGTGAATTTGTTGTATTCTTCCAAACTGGCTTGCCATCCGCGATCACTCATAACAGGTGAATCTGAGGGATTGGGCAGACCTGTATCTATGCCGGTGTAGCCACCATAATCCTTACGCAGACTGTCATTGGCGGCGTAGCGGTTTACATCATAGTCATCTTCATCCAAATCAGTATCAACTTTATCCCAGCGGCGAATTTGTTCCCAGTCTTCTCTACTTCCGCTTCCAGAACGACCCCATAAGCTATAACCCTGGAAGTCGTGTCTTAAGCGGAATCCAGTAAAGGGATTCACTAATGCGTTGTTTTTGAACTCATACCCATCGGAAAATCTATGTTCCTCTGGCCAGTAATCCGGCCAGATTCCAGCAGCCATTTCTGCTGTAGGATAGCTATCAATATCGGTAATAGCATCCTCGTAATCTGGGTTTTGCCAACCAATTTCGGCTGTGGGTACGTTCATGAAATCATAGGAGAATTCTGAACGATTATCCCAATAAACATCCAGTGCATTTCCGGAATCGGTGTGCACTATTTCCGCCAGCATGTTGGGAATTGTGGGAGGTTCAGGGGGATTATAGTGAGAGATAGTATCAGGTTGAGTAACAGTGATCAGATCCTGAGCGTTTCCATAAATGATTTTCGCCCAAGATGCAGTGGATTTCAGTTCTTCCTTATTATCACCCGGAAATACTGCAACCACGATCTTCATGGTTTTACCAGGAGCAAGATCCCAACGTTTATAATAATTGCCATACTCATCTTGTTCGTTATATTCCGGGGTTCCCGGTCTGGCACCATAGAATGCAAACAGGAAACGGGTATCGTTCGGGCTGGGTTGCTCCCATTCCATCACATCCTCATCTTCGGCTCGAAGCGGAGTGTATTTACTGGTGTCCGGATTCTTTCCGGTAAGCAGCCAATACTTCTGATTCGAAGTTTTGATGGTAGGACCCACATTACGTGGATCTGAATCATCAGGACCGTTGCCCACTCTCCAATACCAGCAGTGGAATTGTAGCTTATCCGGATCAGGGGTGCATACGCGAGCGCCCACCAGACCAGGGCTAAGACCGCGATCAAAATCTGCATCATAGGTATAGGCAAATTCGTAACCCTTACCCTTCACATATCCGGATTTATCGTCAGAAGCTTTATCAGAGCCATAAGTATTGGGACCAACGTCTGCATCGAAGTAGATACCCATGGCGCAGTCATATAATGAGTCTGCCTGGTTCATGTTAGTGATATTGAACTCGATATACACCAAGTTTTTAATATAATCGTAGCTCCATTGATAACTCATTTGGCGCACTCTTACATTTAACGGATAGTGTGTATTACTTCCCTTCCGACTACCATAATCCCGATCGACATTTGTAATGCCCAAGGGGCAGTAATCGTAATAGTAGCCAATGAAATCTTGTTCCGATATGGGAGCGCCATCCTCATCAATACGTCCGTCGAAGTCATCATCATAAGGTTTGGAATAGGTGAAGGTCTTTTCCCCGTGCTGTTGAGAGGGATCCTCAAGATCCATGAATCCCAGCGGGAACCAAATCTCATAATTCTCCGGTTTATCCAAAACAATAAAGTCGTTTGAGGACATATCACTAAGGTAAGATCCTCCAAACGCACTAAATGCTTCTGGCAATTCACTGCTTGCCCGGAAGGGGAAAGTATAACCGGGGAAATCTTCATCTATCAATCCGTCTCCGTCGTCATCAATACCGCGTTTCTGACTACGTACAGATGCGGTAGCGATAGCATCATATCGATTATACAATTCATAGTTTGGATGGGAAACAATAAGTGGATTGTATGCCGGTAAAAACTCATAAAGGTCATCATCACCATCGAATCCCACCGTGACTAGTGTATCCAACAAGGGGGTCAAGGTGTTGTTCCACAGTTCACTGCCTTCATAAGTATAATCATCCTTTGAACTCGGAGGATACTGCAACCAATACAATTTCCTTCCGGAGGAATCACGTCTTTGTTTCTTGGCTCCGAACCAAAGCGAGGCTTGGTAGAGGTAATCAACACCACTACCGCCGGGATACTCCAAGGAAGGATACTGAGGCACAGCGTCGTCTCCGGATCCAAAGAAACCATAGTTACTCACCCTAAGCCAGATATTACCTACGTTGTGGTAATAGTCCAGATCCAATTTCTTGGTTCCAGTGGATGGTACAGCCTTGTTCGCAAAGACAAAAGTGACCGAAAACAGGGTCATTATCATCAAACAGAACACAAGTTTGTTAAACTTCATTAATCACTCCCGGGTTAATTAAGCTTAAATTCAACCGGAATAATGAGCAGCACATCGACCGGCTGGCCACTACTCTTTCCGGGTTGAAATCTTACTCTACGTACAGCTTCAATGGCAGCTTCGTCCAAGCCGCCCGGTACTGAACGTTTCACGTGTATATTGCGGATAGAGCCGTCTTTTAGCACTTCCACTTCCAATACTACAGTACCTTGAACCCCGTTACGTTTGGCAAACTCCGGATAAACCGGGTTGATGCTTCCGATCACAACCGGAGGATCATCATATGGCACAAAGTTGGCAGGACGTTCGTCAACCTGAGTAAGGCTGGTAGCTGTAGTTGTGGTAAAATTGCCGATCTGTGCGATGGCAGACTCATAGGCTTCCATATCAATTTCTTCTGTTCCCAGCACGTCGCTGATCACCAGTGGGATATCGATATGAACCTCAGTTTCCGGAGGCTCAATCTTCTCTCGTTCTTCCATTGGTATATCCACAAGCTCCATTTGCTGAGTCTTGAAGACCTGTTTGCGCACTTCAATCTTTGGAGTAACCATCATCGCAAAGAGCAACAATGTTACGGAAAGAGCAAACGCTTTACTGAACTGGCTGTTTGCTACGTCTTTCCAATCGGTATATTGTTGTTTCATCTTTGCCTCCTAATTCTGCCGTTGTTGGGCTTCAAAGGCCACTACCAGAGTTTGAGCCTGCTGGAGCTGGCGCATAACATCGGACATTACTCCATATTTAGTATCCCGATCGGTTCTAAAACAAACCACCAATTCGGGATCATCGGCTTTTTTTCTAATCAGAGTGGAAGACACGAACACGTCTTCTGAACTCTCTATACGAGTGGGAATATCGTCGATAAGAATAGTCTCATCCCTCATCACGTAGATGGTAGAAGTATGATTACGCGGAATGCGTTCGATGCTTTCAGCAATTGGCCAGCGATCGCGTTCCACCCAGAATTTCTTCTCCTGAACGAACACCGTGCTGACCATGAAGAAGAGCAACAGCAAAAACGCGATATCAGACATCGAGCCATTGGGAATGGCGACGTCGCGATTTCTTTGTCTTTTCAATTTCGCCATGTCTCTCTCCTAGTTTGTTGATAGCGAGATCTTCTCGATCTTTGCCGCTTTCAGGCGGTCAACCACGCGAATCATGTTTTCGTACGTGGCCTCACGATCGGTGATAACCTTGAAGATCATCTGTTGGTTTATCCTTGCTTTTTGCTGAATCAGGGCATCCAGCTCACCGCTCTCATACACGCGGGGAGCTTCGTTGTTTACAGCAATTCTTCCATCTTCAGTAATCTGCAAACGGGTCATCTCTTTTTCTGTAAGAGTAAGGGTCTGAGCTTGCTCAGTTCCCTCTTCCGCCGCTTGAGGAAGGACTATCTTAATCCCTTCTTTCACGTCAAACTTGGTAGTTGCCATGAAAAAGATGATCAAGAGGAATGCAATGTCGGACATCGACGATGTCGGGATCTCGGCTTTGCTCTTCCTTTTTCGTCCTATTTTCATTTTTATCTCCCTTTGGGCCTTTACAGCATTGCTTCCACAACTTTCTCAGTTGCTTTTTGCATATCGATAACCATTCCATCTACCATTGTTACAAAGATGTTGTTGAAAAACTGCACGGGAATAGCGACGATCAGACCAGCTTGGGTAGTGATAAGAGCAATCTTGATACCACTGGCCACGATTGTAGCGTCCACCGCACGTGCGGCTGCGATAGCATCGAAGGCACTGATCATACCAGACACTGTACCCAAGAAACCCAACATGGGGGCCAGAGTAATGGCGGTTGAAAGCTCCAGAAATCCTTTTTCCAAGTAGCTCATCTCAATCATAGCGGCATTCTCGATGGCTTTCTCTACTGCATCAATACCACCGTCTGCTTTCAAGAGACCGGCATAAATGATTGCTGCCACGGGACCGCGGGTGCCTTTGGCAATCTCGGCTGCTTCTTTGTACTTCTTATCTTTCACAAGAGGAAGAATTTTGTTCAAGAAAGAATTAAGGTTTACCTTGCCATAGATCAAAGCGATGAATTTCCAAACAACATAGGCAATACCATATAGAGCTACGATGAGAATAGGCCACATCGCCCATCCGCCATCTTTAAACCATTTTACCATGCCACTGCCAAATACCAATTCAGCAAAGCTCTCCATACCACTGCTGCTCGCAGCCGCGGCTGTTTCCTCAACTGCTTCCTGGGCAAAAGCCATGCCAGGGATCAACACACTTACCAGAGTGATCAGCAGCACTATGTACGAGAATTTTCTCATTTATGATTCCTCCTTGGAATAATTTAGAAGTTAAACGAAACTCCGAAGGTTACCCCACGGTAGTTGTTTATAAAAGCCGGGTTCTTAATCGACAAGCCGTATGCGTATTCTACTTCAGGGAATACATATTCCAGGATGTCGTCCTCGAGATTTTCACCGTCTTCATATGGTGAGCCGGTACGGGGATACACTCTATTTACGTTTCTGGTTTTGAAGATGTTTTCCACATCTACAAAGAGTCTTATGCTGTTTCCGCCAGGAAGCTGAAAACCCTTTGTAATTCTGGCATTAGCCTGGTTTGTGGAATCCATGCGCTTGCTGTTTGTATCCAGCAGTGAGCTTCCTTCCATACTTTGGGGAGTATAGGGTGCACCGGATACAATGCTCCAATTCAGGTTGGCCGAAAAATCGTCCAACGGCAGGATGTAGTCCGTAAAGGGTACAAAGAATTCCTCACCTCTGCCAATTCTGAAGGTGTAGTTTATGGACGCATTATGGCGCACATCCCAATCCAGCGGAAATTCGCGAAGAGAAGTGTTTTCATCCTGGATCACCGTGTCAGAGTTGTTTCCCTGAGCCCATGCCAGAGAGTAAGCAATACTCCAGGTATTGAAGTTCGAGAGCAACTTTTCCAACTGAATATCTATACCACGGGCTGAGCCATAGTCTTCCGAGATATACTCATACCAGGATACGCTTGCTTCGTCTTCTTTACGCACGCGTTTGGTGCTTACATAGTTGTATAGATTCTTGAAATAAGCAGTCATATCCAAGACATAGTCGTCACTCAACTGATGCGAAAGGCCCACTTCATAAGTAACGGTAATCTGGGGCTCAAGCGTGGGATTTCCCACCGTGATGGTAACATCTGAAAGGTTAGCGTCTTGAGGAGTTTTGGAGGTAAAAATGTACTGCATTTGTGGCAACTGGTTCTGATAATTGTAGGCAAAGCGCAATACATCACGCTCGGTGATAGGGTGAGATACGCCCAAACGAGGAGAAACCATCATCTGAAAACGATCACCTTTTTTGAACTCACGATCCGCAAACAGACCATCATCCTGCAACACTTTATAACTGGTTCCCAGATACCAGAAATCCAGACGCAGTCCAGCGTTCACAATCATTCCTTCCCATTCCATTTTATCCTGCAGATAATATGCCATCTGCCAAGGATTGGCGGAGTAACCATCACGTTTCCCGGCAGCGGATTTAGCGGCATTATAATAATCCAGAGGTTTATAGATAGGCTCAAGATCGCTTAAGGATTCTGGATTCTCGACCTTCGGGTGGATGGTATATAAAGCATCTGGTACAATCCCGTTCTCGATGAAGTTTGTGGCATCCTCTTCGGTAAGAGTATATATGCGATTGAGATACTTCACTCTGCGGTCGTTGTATATGCTCAGAAAGTTTTGGGTTTGGTCCTTTGTGATATCGTGATTAATCAGTTCAAAACCGGTTTTAGCCAGATGAGTCTGATTCACTTGCCATTCAAAGTCCGCACGTAAGTTCATCGTAGCGGTGGTATCGTCGATGAAATCCGTATAGATAGTTCCCGGTGCCCGGAAACCAGGAATGGGCCTTGGTTCTTCCAATGTTGCGATACGATACTTCCATTCAGTTGCTGGCAGGAAACCAAAATCGTGTACACCGTCACCATCGGCATCTATACTTGTATAGCCATATCTTTCGTATGTTACCACATCATCCACATAGTTTGTACCAGGATTATCCGGGTCAACCGTCATATAAAGGAAATTATCCCGATCGATACCGCGCGGACCGTCTTCATAATCTTTTTTATAATAACTGGCCTTTGCCTTGAGGTTCATCGTAGGTGAAAACATGTGGTCGTAGGTAGCGATATATTGTTGCTGCACTACATCTTCGTAACGATAGTGCTGTAAAGCATAACGCCACCAGTAGTATCTGCTATCGCTCAAGGCGGGATTGAAGGGTGTAGAGAAAGATCTGTCTCCACGAACCGCCAAAGTGATCTTCTGAGCAGGGTTGATATCGTATTTTGTTTTCAAGTTTACATTGTAGCTATTGTAGTTACGATTCCCCAGATCGATGCCAAGGAAATCGTCCCGACCTTCATAAGGATCATAGCGGGGGTAATCTGCTTCCAATATGCTTACGCCATCTTCATTCACATATTCCTTGTTCGGATCGGTAACATAGAGGTCCTTATAACGACCATCAAGCCATTCTCCGCCACCGTTAAAGTAAAACGTAAGGCGTTCTTTGAGATCTTGGGAAGCAAAAGGCACTATCGGTCCGCCGATGGCGAATTTCAAGACGTCTGAATTGCGGCCTTCACCTACAAGATGATCTGTATTGTACTCAACTTTTCCTGAGTAGAAATAATCACCATCTTTGGTAACAATGTTTACAACACCGGATTGCGCATTACCAAATTCAGCAGGGAATCCGCCCGTCATAACCTTCATGTCTTTGATGGCGTCTGTGTCCACCGAGAGAGCACTTCCTCCATCCACAGGATCAGAAACGCTCATACCATCAACGGTGAAATTCACTTCGTTTGCCCTTCCACCACGGATATGCAGTTCACCACCGATGTTGGTAACACCAGCTTGTAAGGAGATAATACCGGTAACATCGCTCACAGCCGAATCCGACAGACGATCCATTTCTATCTGACGCGATGATCCGGTGCGGTCGCGTTCTACTCTATCTTGTTCCGCAACTACTGTAACTGAAGGACCTACGATACCTTCACGGTTCATTACGGGGGATAAGTTTGCAGTTTGACCTACTTGGATTCTTACATTCTGATATGTAGTGGTAGCATAGCTGACCAAAGAGAATCGAACCGAGTAGGATCCCGGTGGGATATTGATAATGATAGCCTGACCTTTTGCATTGGTCTGGCCTCCGGTAATGCGCTGAGAGCCTGACATCACCACGACGTTCACAAATTCCAGCGGCTTCCCCTGTCCGTCGCGAACACGCACAGCGAGACGGCCGGTAGTTTGTGCTTCTAGGCATGCTATGCCGACTAGCAACACAATTAGCAGGATCAATGCAGTTTTTCGCATCGATGGACCTCCCTTCATCCTGGCTTATTTACTAATCTGTAATAATTTAGTTTAGGGCTAACCTTAAATAGCAAAAAGGCTACTCCTCTTAAAGCTCGTTTATCTGACTACTAAAAATCAGTCAAGCAGTTTTTTTATCAAGCTTCATTCCACATTTCTTCAGTTAGTTGATAATCTTGATAAAAACACATTTATACTCTTTCCTTGAATATTACTTGGGGACTTTTATCAGACGTCCTTAGTTCTCCCAGAGCAAAAGCTTCACCTTGGGCGAGGACCTCAGAGGCTAAATCTGGACTCATAACGCAGATCATCCCTACCCCCAGATTGAAGGTTTGGCGCATCACGTCCCAGGAGATGTTGCCACCTCTGCGGATGATGTGGTACAGGCTTGGGATATTCTCCTCGCGCAGATCAATCTGCGCTTCCAGATTATTGCAAAGTACACGTTTCAGATTACCGGCGATTCCTCCTCCAGTAATGTGTGCCAATGCTTTTAAGCCGGGATTGTGCAGGAATGGCGATACTTGCTGCAGATAGCTGCGATGCACTTTCAACAGTGCTTCGGCGAGACTGCAGTTCAGTTCGTCCATATAGGAATCCACTTTCAAGCCCATACGCTCAAAAAGCACTTTGCGGGCCAGTGAATAGCCATTTGTGTGTAAACCGGTAGAAGGTAAAGCCACCAGTATATCTCCGGCCTTCATAGTGGATCGGGGTAAGAGGTTATCCTGTTCCACCACACCGACAATGGTTCCAGCCAGATCAAAATCACCCGGCTGATACAGGCCCGGCATTTCTGCCATCTCACCACCGATAAGAGCGCATGAGTTATCCTTGCAGGCTTTTACGAAACCATCTATCAGTAGAGAGATGTTGTCCACCGAGAGCTTGCCCACTCCAATGTAATCCAGAAAGAACAGTGGAGTGGCACCCTGAACCAGGATATCATTCACACAGTGGTTTACCAAGTCTTGCCCAACTGTGTCAAAAATCCCGGCTTGAATCGCCACCAGAAGCTTGGTTCCCACTCCATCGGTGCTGGACACCAGGATCGGTTTATTCCAGGATTCATCGATTCTATACAGGCCACCAAAGCTTCCCAGTTCGCTCAACACATTGGCGTTGAAGGTAGTGCGAACCTTGTCCTTGATCTTCTTCACAGCTCTTTCGCCAGCTTCAATATCGACTCCGGCTTGTTTGTAATCAATGGGTTCTATACGGTCATCCGGCATAAGTTTTCCTTGTATTTGTCGATTGTTTCTCTTGAGATGTCCAGAATCCCGTCAACGCTGAATTCGCTGACATTTAACGCAGCCATCACTGTTGCGTATCTGAGTGCTTCTTTAATAGCTGTCTCCGTGAGATCCAGATGATCCTGAAGACAGGCCATAAAAGCTCCGGCAAATGTGTCGCCTGCCCCAGTGGGATCTTTTACTTCTGGGATTGGGTATGCAGGGGCAAAACAGATATAGTCCTTCGTGATGGCAACGCTGCCGTATTCTCCTCTTTTTACCAGTACCAGCTTTGGCCCCATGTCCAGTATTACTTTTGCAGCGCTGAAAACATTGTTTTCCTTGCTGAAAGCTCTTAGTTCGTCTTCGTTCATAAATACAATCTGTACGCGGGATACTACTTCAGCCAGCTCGTCCGGGCAGCCTTCGATCCAAAAATTCATGGTGTCACAGGCCACGTGATTGTAGGATTGTGTCTTTTCCAAAACCTGCAATTGCAGATTCGGATGTATGTTTGCGAGGAGCAGAGAGTGGCAACTGATGCAACTCTCGGGCAGACGGGGCACAAAATCCGCAAAAACATTAAGCTCTGTAAGTAGTGTTTCCGCCTTATTCAGATCATGATACTCTCCGGTCCAGCGGAAGGTTTTTCCTTTAGCCCGCTCCAAACCATCCAAATCCACACCATGACGCTGTAGCACTTGGATTGCCGATGCAGGATAATCGCTTCCCACCACGCCAATCAGTTTCACATTAGTGAAATATGATGCGGAAATGGAGCCGTACACCGCCGAGCCTCCGATTGCGTCCACCACAGTTCCGGAGGGCGTGCTGATGGTATCCAGTCCGACGGATCCCACTATTACCAGGCTCAAGGATTCTGCTCCATACCACTTGGCTCTGGCATATCCAATCCGGTTTCGACAGAATCACGTTCAGCACTCATGATCATTTGCTGATTTCCGCCCATTCGCTTCAACACAGTCATCGCATAGATCAATGCTACCAATACCAACAGCATGACTATCAGACGAGGCCAGTTGTAGCCCTTTTTACGGCGGCTGCGCCAACGTTCTTCGATCTTATCGTTCAGATCGTTCATGAACTAATCTCCTTGAGAAAATCGCTAAAGCGGTTTACGCCCTTGCTTAGGTTTTCCATACTGTTCGCATAAGAAAAACGCACGGTCCCCGATACTCCAAAAGATCCGCCGTCCACCATCGCTACATGGTGCTTTTCCAACAGCGCATTACAGAATTGAGCAGCGGTATTCATGCCCAAATGGTTGTTTTCCAGATACCAACTGATATCCGGCATTATGTAAAAAGCACCTTGTGGTTTTTTGCACAAGATGTGCGGGATCTTCATCAACATATCATAGAGGTAATCTCTGCGTTTGCTAAATTCCTTGCGCATATTTTCAATGGAATTGTCTTCCTCATTTAAGGCTGTGACGCATGCCTTTTGGGTGATGGAATTCACGCAGGATGTACTATGCTCCTGCACTCTGCCAGCAGCGCCGATAATATGTGTAGGACCTGCGGCATAACCCAATCTCCATCCTGTCATCGCGTATGCCTTGGATACGCCGTTCACGATCACTGTATGATCTTTGGCTTCTGGGCTGATTGAAGCAATTGATATGTGTTCCACATCGTCGTACACCAATCTTTCGTAGATCTCGTCCGAGATAATCAGGATGTTGTTTTTGATGCAGATATCGGCGATTGTTTCCAGTTCCTTGCGGTTATAAACCGCTCCAGTGGGATTGCCCGGTGAATTTAATATCAATACCTTGGCACAGGGGCTGTCCTCAATGGCTTTTTGCAAAGCTTCCGGGCGCATCTTGAATCCCTCGGAGGCTTCGGTGGGGATGTAAACCGGAACTGCATCGGCCATCATAGTTTGATACGGATAAGATACCCAATAAGGCATCGGAATCAACACCTGGTCATGAGTATCGCATGTTGCAATCAATACGTTCAATATAGATGCTTTAGCTCCCGGAGACACTAAAATATCCTTGGGAGTATAGTCCAAACCATTATCGCGTTTTAGCTTGGCGCAAATAGCTTCCCGCAGCTCCATGATTCCAGCATTTGCAGTATAGCGCGTGAAGTTTGCATCAATAGCTTTGTGAGCTGATGCCTTGATGTAATCGGGAGTATTAAAATCCGGCTCTCCCACTCCGAAGTTCACAACATCGATTCCCGCCTGCCTCATCTGCGTAGCCTTGGCTGATAAACTCAAAGTAGGCGAGGGTTTGATCAATTTGGTGCGGTTGGATAGCTTGATGGCCATCTGTTCCCCCTATATCTATTTTAAATTTTTCGCCATCAATAACACAAGAATGGCTGTATTCACTATATCCTCGGCGGAACAGCCGCGAGAAAGATCACATATGGGAGCAGCCAGACCTTGTATGATGGGGCCTATTGCTTCGTAGCCTCCCAATCGCTGAACCAATTTGTAACCGATATTCCCGGCTTGCAGATCCGGAAATACCAAAGTGTTTGCATGCCCCGCTACACTGCTGTCTGGAGCTTTGGACTTCGCTATCTTTGGAACTATTGCCGCATCCAATTGGAGTTCTCCATCATAAGCAAAATCCACTTTTCGGGCATCCAAGATTGACTTTGCTACGCGTACTTTCTCCGCTAGCTCATGATCGGCACTACCCTTTGTGGAGAAAGAGAGCAGCGCCACAAAAGGCTCATCACCCAAGATTGAACGTCGAGTGATTGCAGTGGAGTTGGCAATATCTGCCAATTGTTCAGAATCGGGATTTGGTACTACGGCGCAATCCGCAAATAAATACGTGGGATCACCCGCGCGCGGTGATACCATTATAAAGGTAGAAGATACTGTTTTCAGCCCCGGCATCACGCCCACCACCTGCAAAGCGGCACGCAATACGTCCGCAGTGGTGTTGGCCGCACCAGCCACCATTCCTCCCGCCAGTCCCTTTTTTACCATCATCGCACCAAAATACAGCGGATTCTTCATGGTTTCCAAGGCTTGTTCCTTGCTGACGCCCTTTTCTTTGCGCCGCTGATGGAAGGTCTCGGCAAAATCCTCCAATTCAGTACTTTTCACTGGATTTATGATTGTGCAAGAGGAGATGTCCGCTCCCAATTGAGCGGCATTGTTTGTCACTTCGGCTGGTTCGCCCAAGAGGATTACTCTGGCAATCTTCTGTCCGGCCAGACTTGCAGCGGCGGCCAGAGTTCTTTGGTCGTGGGATTCGGGTAGTACAATGCTTCCGCCGATGGCGGTTGCTCTTCTTTTCAAAGTTTCCAAGATGTGCATTTATTCTCCATTTTTATCGGAATCTACTACTATCAAAGAGAGATCAGCTACTTTTATAAACTCCGCACGGATGGCAGCCAGGAGCTTGTGCCGGTTTTGCCTGAGGATAGGATCTTCGCAATTTACCAACACATTATCGAAGAAAGCGTCGATTTTTTCGCCAAAGTCCACCAGTTCCAATAGTGCACCCGGATAATCCAGATGCAAAAGGGCCTCTCCGATATTTTTACTTAGGCTGCTCAATCCATCGTATAGATCGCGTTCGGCTTCACTTTCAAAGAGTGCAGGATCTGCGGTTGCCAGTCCTGTTTCTCTTTCTATGATGTTCGATACACGTTTGAAGCCAATAACCAATTTAACAAAACTGCTGTCCTGCCTCAATTCCTCCAAAGCACGAGCCTTGGCTATCAGATGAGGTAAACGCGCAAATCCTGCCACACAAACGCTGGCCACGGTATCATAGGCGATGCCCAGTTCTTTCAATAACCAGTTTACACGCTGGGCAAAAAAGCTCTTACAATTGTCCTTGCTGCCTGGTTTAAGCTGCACCTTGTTTGTGGACAAGATATCGAAAGCAAAGTCAATCAAGTGTTCCAGATCTATATCCCAAGCCCGGTCGGCAACTATCTGAACCAAGCCTCCGGCTGCTCTGCGCAAGGCAAAAGGATCAGCGCTTCCCGTGGGCATCAGCCCCACTCCGATAATCCCACATACCGTATCCAATTTATCCGCCACCGCACATATAGCACCGCAAACGCTCTGCGGCAGGCTGTCGTTGCTGCCCCGGGGCATATAGTGCTCGTAGATGCCTTGAGCCACTTCCGGATCCTCGCCAGCAACCAGAGCATAGTGCATGCCCATATAACCCTGAAGCTTGGCAAATTCCTTTTCCCCCAGCATCAAGCTCAAAAGATCTGCCTTACACAGTTGAGCGGTTCTCATTACCTTAATCTTTTGTGCATCATCATAACTCAATTCGCAGCAAAGATACTCGCTTATTGCCAGGATTCGATTGGTTTTGTCTGCCATTGTGCTCAGTTGTGATTGAAATACCACCTCTGTCAGATGGGGTACAAATGCATCCAGACCACGCTTGCAATCTTCCTCAAAAAACCACAGAGCGTCTTCCAGCCTTGCTGCCACCACTTTCTCATTCCCGGCTTTGATGATTTCACTTTGTTTGGGATCTCCGTTTGAGATGAAGACAAATTTGTTGCTCAAAGCTCCATCAGCGCCATACACAGAGAAGTATTTTTGATTTTGGCTGATTGTAGAAGTGATGATTCTCTCCGGAAGTTTTAAAAAGGAGGCATCAAATTCCGCTATCACTGCCCAGGGATACTCCACCAGATTACATACCGTTTCCAGCAACCGCTCATCCGGTTTTACCATGAGACTGCCATCTGTAAACAGGGTGGAGAATTGATCGGTTATCATGGAGCGACGTTTCTCCCGATCCACGATCACACAACCAGAGGTCATAGCGCCTTCATAGTCTGCAGCACTTTGGATTTCGATGCTTATATCCAGTCCCAGATAGCGGTTTCCAAAGCTGGTTCTGCCGGAGCTGATGCCATGAAAATCCAAATCTATGATCTGAGTATCCCACAAAGCTACGATCCAGCGGATGGGACGGGAAAAAGCCAAGCTCTTGCTTTTCCAGATCATCTTTTTAGGCAAGGGAATCTGGCTGATGGCTTCTGGAATCCAATCCCGCAGGATTTCCCTGCACTGCATGCCTTTTTGCACAAAGCTAACCGCGATAAACTCGCCTTTCTCCGTCTTTTGCACAAAGACATCCTGTTCTGCCGCACCGCATTTGCGTACAAAACCCATACCGGCTTTGCTGAGGTTTCCTTTGTCATCGTATGCGATAGTCACAGATGGACCCGTTTTACAGATCTCCACATCCGCTTGCTTTTCCGGAAGGCCGGCGGCAGATATGGCAAGTCGACGCGGTGTGGAGCCTATGCGGATTTCCCCATGATCCAGATTTTGCTCTGAAAGCATTTTTTCGAAAGATAGCTTGATACTGTTGATGGCAGGCACTATTACACTATCCGGCAGTTCTTCAATTCCCAGTTCAAATAAAAAGCTGTGCAAAATACATACCTGTATCAGTTAGAAAAATTGTATCTCAAACTCAGTTGATTGGTGATACCCAGATCCCCGTACGATTCCACGGCGTAATCCAGGTTAAAATTGCGTATCTTCCAGCCCAATCCCAAGCTTCCTCCGCCAGTTATGCCTGCCAGACCACCCATATTGTAATCCGCGGCGTTGCTCTTGAAGCCTCCCCTTAGTGATAAAGCTGAATTGAGCGCAAAATCAATGCCCACTTTCACCCCAAATTTGTCCCCGCTTACCTTACCCAGATCCAATGCTGTGTCCAGCTTCGGCATCAGCTTTATGGAAATACCAGCACCATAACTGAGCGGTAGATGTTCTTTGAACTTGGTGTTGCTGTAATATGAGCTCTGAAATCCCAGATTACGCACCGCCAAACCTACTTTGATATTGGGATTTGCCGTATGATGCAGAATCCCCATGTCCACCGTCACTGCGGAGGCAGAATGGCCGTCGATGCTGTCGTAGATCATCTTCAGGCTTCCGCCGATATCCAGGGCAGGACTAATGAAGCGTGCCGCCGAAACCCCAGCGACTATGCTGCTGGCCCCAAAGCTTTCTCCAGTCTCGATCAGATCGCCCGAACTGCTGATCTCTGTGCGGTCCATCTGGCCGCTATTCCAGTACATCAGGCTTGCACCATAAGCTTCATATATGTTTTTGGGATATACATAATGAATCGCTCCGCCGGCACTACCCACCAAGTGATCCAGAAAAGTGCTGCTTATCCCATGATTTGGAGCCCGCAGAATTGCAGCGGGATTCAGATTCTGCGCTTCCTGATTGGATGGCAAGCCCAGACCCGCACCGCCCATCGAGGCAGTACGCGCACCATAGATTAGTTTCAGGGTATCAAAGCCCGTGCTGCCAGCGTCATCACTCTGTGCCGCTAAGGGCACCAGACTAATCAGCAAGAGAAGCGATAATGCTATCTTCAATCTTGTGAACATAATTGTACAACTCCCAATCTGAGTTTGCTCCCAGTAGTGTGGCTCGATTCTCTTCTGTGCGCAAATACTCAGACAAATTGCGCAAGATTTTCATATACTCCTGATTAGAGTTCTGCGGAACCGCTATCATAAACACCAAATTGACAGGTTCGCTATCCACAGAATTGAAATCCAGCGCCTGGGAAATCATACATACAGCGATGCGAAGGCATTCTACTGTGAGATCCCTGGCATGTGGGATGGCTACTCCCTTGCCGATACCTGTGCTCATGATTTCTTCGCGGCCCTTAACTGCCGCTAAATAGCGATCCGGAAAGCTGAGACAACCGCTGGCTGACAATAAGCATGCCATATAATTCAGACAGTCACTCTTACTTTGAAACGCATCAACGATGCGCACTAATTCTGGTTTGAATAAAGCGTTCATATCCTACCATGGTTATATTGTAAAAGTCATACTTTTTGAACCCTGTCTTGGAGTCAATCAAATTCTCTCCGAGAACCGGAGATAAAACTTGCTGCCTTTGTTTAGCTTGCTTTCCACGCTAACACTTGCCCCCAACAGACGGGCAAAATTGTCCACCAATATCAATCCTAAACCACTGCCTGATTCATTAGCTGTGCCATACTGCCTTAGATCGTTATCCAATTTGAAGAGCTTGGGTAAATGACGCCGTGAAATACCAATCCCGTGATCTGCCACACATAGCTCCAGGCCATTTGGCTGCTTTTGCATACGCACGCATACTGTGCTTTTCGGGTACGAATACTTGATGCTGTTGGAGATCAGATTGCGCAAGATCGATGAGAGTAACTTCAAATCCGTCTCTAACATCACATCTTCATCATATACAAATTCCAGTTCTATCCCTTTTTGGGTGGCGGCTTTTCGATAGTGATCCAAAGCGTAGTTCACGGTTTTAATCATGGACACATACTCTTTTTGACACACTATCTTGCCGGTTTGCAATCTGGCCCAATCTAAAAGGTTTTCCAATAAAGTGTAAATTCCCCGGGCGGCATTGTGTACCTGCAAAAGAGCTTCCTTAACCTCAGCCTGGCCAAAGATACTGAAGTTTTCAGCTACAAATTCCGAGAGCGAGATGATGGCGTAAACTGGATTCTGCAAGTCATGCGCCAATAGCGAAAAAAAGCGATCTTTCGTAGCGTTCAGTTCAGCAAGATCCTCAGCAGCCTGTTTCAGGTCTTCCTCTGCTTTACGGCGGACCGTGATATCCAAAATGAAGCCTTCCAGATATACTGGATTGTGGTGCTTGTCGTAAACTGCATTACCCTTTTCCCATACCCAGCGAATTTCATGGTTGCTATTGTAAATGCGGTATTCCACCTGAAACTGCGTATGTTTTTTCACTGCTTCCGCCACTGCATCACTCACTTTTTCCAAATCATCCGGATGAATCAAACTCGCATAACTCACAGTAGCATTACACAAAAGATCCCTGGCGGGATACCCGGTTATATCCGCACAACCTTCCGAGATAAAGAGCATCGACCATTTGGAATCGTTTATACAACGATATGCCATACCTGGTAGATTATGCATCAGGTTTGGCAGATACTCTGGATTAGCCTCTTGTATCGAAGTTGCTTGCTGAAACTTCCTGCCGGTTTTGTTCATCATTTTTCCATTCTTTTACATTAAGCTTCATATTATCTGGCTTTCACATATTGTCAAGTTTCAATTTCGCTGGCATTTCCCCTTTTCCCTATCCATCCTGTTTTTTTCTGCTATCGATCCCTTCTTCCTCCGATACTGTACGATATGCATTTAGCATGTGGCAAAATTTCCTGTTAACAAAATCCAGAGAACAATAGAGTAACCCGGAGGGAGAAATAGATCATTGCGAGGGTGCGTAGCGAAGCAGAGCTATACGTAGCTCAGAAAAAAAGACATAGCATCGGAATGCTACGATACAGTGTTCAACAGCGAAGGTTTGAAGAGGACCACACATTCCATGAATAAAACAATCTGCGTGATCTGTGTACCATCAACAATCCTCAAGACTATGCTCTACCTCAAGGTTCAGCTATGGCGAAGCGGATATTATCAGGTTATCATCCAGTGCCCACTCGATGATAGCGACTTTATATCCCGTTCAACATGAGATAATCCACAAGGTGTGAATATGCGCTCTACCGCGCTAATGATAACACTACTCAAAAGGATTAATCTCCTATAAATGGAATAAATCATGCATAAATTCAAGGTAGAAAATACTTACTTTTGGAGTTCACTGTGAAACAGATATACATTATTATCATCCTGTTGGCAATATGCGGAATGCTGATTGCCAATCCCCATTTCCCTACCGAAAGATATCGGCACACAAAACCCTTTTTCCCGCAGGAGCGCTTTTATACTGCCAAAGCTGACAGCGAAACAGGCTTTGATGTACAAAAATACACCATTAACCTGAGCATATCCCAGAGTCCGAATTTCATCTCCGGCAGTGTGCATGCGGAAGTTTTAGCGGAATCTGCATTGAGTGCCATAAGCTACAATCTTGTCGGTTTATCAGTAAACTCTGTGGAACTGAACGGTGTGGTGGTGCCCTATACTCACGAACAGGGAATAGTCCATATCCCGCTTTCCGTTCAAGACGGTGAGAACTTTACTACCAAAGTTTACTATTCCGGCACTCCTCAACTCTCTGGAGCTCCATACAATGTGGGTATGATCTTCCGCCCCAATTCGGTATTTACGGTGTCCGATCCCGATGCTGCGCGTTATTGGTGGCCTTGTTACGATCATCCCTGGGATAAAGCAGTGGTTGACCTTATCATTACCATGCGCTCGGACTGGAAGGTGGCGGCAAACGGGCTGCGGGAAAGTATTGTAGATAATGGCAACGGCACCTCTACCACTACCTGGCGGGGAGAAAATCCCATGACCACATATTTGGCCTGTATCACTTGCGGAGATTTTGATGAAGTCCAGCAAAGCGCCATGCACGGCGAACTACCCATCCTGAACTTCGTGAATCCTGCCCAATACAACAATGCCTTATCTGACTTCGCCAATCTGCCGGATATGATAGACTACTTTTCTATCCTTTTTGGAGATTATCCCTTTGAGAAGTATGGCAATGCAACAGTGAGTATAAGCACTTTCTCTGCAATGGAACATCAGACCATGACCACTTTGGGTAACTTTATCGTCGATGGGCAGGGGACTTATGAATTAATCATCGCCCATGAATTGGCGCATCAGTGGTTCGGTAATGCCGTAAGCTTCCTGGATTTTAACGATGTCTGGCTTTCTGAAGGTTTTGCCACCTATTCCGAACAACTGTGGACAGATAAGCGCTATGGCTGGCAAGCCTCATGCGATTATGTTTTGACCAACTTTCACAATTACTATGTGAATTGGGAGAATAGCAACGGCCCCGCTACCATTTATAATCCCGATTTCGGCAACTACTTTGCCCCCCCATCCTACGAAAAAGCGGCTTGTGTGTTACACATGCTGCGCCTGAAACTGGGAGATGCGGACTTTTTTGAGCTATTGCAAACATACTATGAAAGTTTCAAACATGGCAATGCAGTTACCGCAGAATTCAAGGCCATGGCTGAGACCATCAGCGGACAAGATCTTGATCAGTTCTTTGAGCAATGGATATTTGGCAGCGGTATTCCACAAGTGGAATACGGTGTATTTCTGAAACCCGCCACGCAAGAACTTAAGATCGTTGCTACCAGCAGTTCCCCCACCTCTACACAGTTCAATCTGGATATTCCTTTCCTTGTTTCAGGCCCCTCCAGCTCAGACTCGCTTTTAGTTCTAGCTACACCACAAGGCCATGTTAATCTATTCCAAGGCATCGAAGAACCGCTGGAGATAAGTGCCAACCACAATAACTGGACTCTGATGCGCAGCATTGTAAACCAACTTCCCGATCTGCATACATGTCTGGCAACATCCGGTGCCGTTCATCTGGTTTGGGATGATTTTCCCGGAGCAGTATCCTATGATGTATATCGTCGCCTAGAGGATACTACAAACTGGATCAAGGTAAACACAGACCCGATTCTGAACTTGAGCTATGTTGATGATGATGTGGAGAACCAACAGCATTATGAATATGCCTTGAAAGCCATCGATGCAGAGGGTTTCTCCAGCATGATGTCTCCGGTTCTCCCTGCAAATCCAGTGGAATTCAGTTTTGTGAACGATATCCTGATAATAGATGAAACCAGAGACGGCAATGGAAATCCCAATAGTCCCACCGATGCTATGGTGGATGACTTTTATGCCGCCATGTTGGACCCCTTCGAGTTCGATACTTGGGATTTTGCGCAACAAAACCTGCCCGATCTGCAGACAATGGGCTCTTACAAGGTAGTATTGTGGCACGATGACGAGATGCCAATGCACCAGATTGGGGTCGCGGAAGATCTTCTGAGCAGTTATATGCTGGGCGGAGGAAAACTGATCCTTAGCGGATGGAAAACTCCTTCAGCGCTCAGCGAAGTCTTCTGGCAGCGTTTTGTGCCTTCCATTGAGCTGTATTACGATAATCCTGCCTGTTTGATCAGCGCTGAAAGCAATGAATATCCCCATCTGTATGTTGATCCCGCCAAATTGGTGGGAATATGGAATGGGATGCTACCCATGATCTATTCATTTGAAGGCGACTTTACGGAAATGTACAGCGGTAATTTCGCTCCAGGTAGCGTGGGAATAGATAAGAGCATTGCTTTTGAAACAGGTAATCTCGTCTTCTTTGGTTTTCCCCTGTATTTCATGCAAGAAGAAGGAGTTCGCACACTTCTGCAGCAATTGGCAATGGAATTCGTTGGCAGCGCTACCGAAGATCAGATTGCCAGTCTGGTAACTATGAATCTGACGACATACCCCAATCCCTTCAATCCTAGTGCCGAGATAGCTTTTGATCTGTCGCGGGCGATGGATATAGAGCTATGCCTCTACAATTTGCGGGGGCAAAAAGTGGAAACACTGGCGCAAGGAATGTATCCCAAAGGCCGGAATCAGATCAGTTTCGACGGAACAGGCCTATCTAGCGGAGTGTATCTGCTACGTATAAAAGCTGAAGGAAAAAGCATAAGCCGGCGTATAACGCTAATGAAGTGATGCTGGGACAGTAATCTGCACTGTACCGCCTTGCTTTTATAGTTGACTTTATTCTGCCCCGGGATTTAGTGGCAGAAATTAGATATTTTGTATTTAAGGTGGATGCTTTGAAGAAAATACTATTCATAATAATCGGACTGCTGATTATGGCAGGCTTGAATGCTCAAACCGGGCTATTTGGTGTAGCTTATGATATGACTCTGGAAGAGGCGGATGCAGCCTTGGGACGCTTGGGGTTTTTCCCAGAGGAAAGCGAAGAAGACGCAGTGAAATATTATAGCGATTTCAACTTGTATGTATCGGCCATACTGGTGTTTGTGGAGCCAAACACCCAACGAGTGGCGGGTTGGTTCGTGAAATACAACTCTGAAAACGGAGAAGACAACGATCATTTGGCCATCAGCCGCATTGCGCAAATGCATGGTAAAACCAATCACTTCGATGAAGATACCCAGCAATTAATCTGGTTTCTTACAGATAGCCGCACTTTACACGTGATGTATGCTGCGGATGGCAGTCTCACCGCTCTATATTACAACTCACTTTTCCCGGAACTGTTTGCCATGCGGGAGAAACCCGGAGATGAGATCAAAGAAGACATCATCCCCGAAAGCCTGCAGAAGAAGAAAAGTAATAACTAAGTTTCATTTACAAATTAAAGGCCCGGTGAATATCGGGCCTAAATTCTTATCCAAAGACAGATGCTACACCATTCTTTATGCGGGCAGACTGGGATGCAGATACTGCCGTATCATCTCTCTGATACTTTCTTTCTGAATTTCAAACTCGGCCATCTGAGCTTTATTCAAACGCTCTGCTCCCACCATCCGCAGTTGACTGGGATTGATATACCGTCCACCGTTTATCAAGCCGAAATGCAGGTGCGCACCGGTTGATTTGCCGGTGGAGCCCACTCTGCCGATAATCTGGCCGCGTCTTACTGTCTGTCCACTTCGTACGCTGTAGGAGGAAAGGTGAGCATATAGCGTGATCATGCCACTGGAGTGCTTTATGCGCACTTCATTGCCATAACCACCGTTATAACGGGCAGAGGTAACCGTGCCATTTGCCACAGCATATACTGGGGTACCGCTGCGGGCACGATAATCTACACCCTGGTGGTTTGCCCATCTGCCGGTAAAGGGATCCAGGCGCTTTCCATATGTAGAACCTATATGAATGCTGCCAAGCGGATAGCCTACCCCACTGGCATTGTTGCTTTTACCATCCTTGTTGTACAGACCGTTGAGAACGGATTTCTCATCCTCCTGTTCATAACGGAAGAGTTCATGCGCTCCGCTACGTTTCCCGTCGTATTTCACATAGAGGATTTTTGCCCGGGGCAGAGGTTTGCCTTCAAACAACCGCTCTTCCACAAACACCTGGAAAGTATCTCCCTTGCGGGCATCGCGCTGAAAATCGATATCACCTTCCAAGCCGTTATTGATGTTCTGTTTATCTATCGGGGACAGGCCCATTGACAGCAATGACGCATCCAGTGTAGTATCCAACACACCTTCGATCATGCGTAAGCGCTTTTGCACGGGTAAAGATTCCATGGTGTAAAGCAAGGAGTCTCCGCTCGCTTCAAAGTGATGCCGAATAGTGGGTTCTTGCACAAACATCATTTTGGTAATCCTGTTGCCCTCTTCATTGAGGATCACGCGGAGAGTGTCTCCGGGCTGGATAGTAGTAACATCTATGAAATCACCAAATCGGTAGGACACCATACCGATCTCAGTACCGGGGAGATCCAGATTTCCCAATACAGAAAATATCGAGCCGCCTTCAGGAATGGTCTGTGTGATCCAAGGATCCACAACTGCTGCCGGATCAACTAAATCGCCATTACTGCCGGATACGGGTAACCTGAGCAGGGACGAGAGACTGAATATAACCAATAACAACAGGATAAGGGTCAAGAGAATATGCTTTCCAAGACTCATATGCTGGATACTCCTTGGGGATTGGGATTGTTCACCTCATAGGGATGATAATGGATGTGTACTTGGCGCAGACCGTTGTTAAAGTGTTTCAAAAGTGCTTTTTCCACTTCATTGGAGATTCTGTGCCCTTCATCGATGGAGATATCACCGGAAACGCTGATGGTCATGCTAATGGTATAATACGGTCCAAAACGGTGTAAGCCCATGTCGTCAATACCTTTTACTCCCTCAACCAATAGGGTCACATCACGCAACTCCCTACCAAATCCATCATCCGGAATGTGATCCATCAACTCTGTGGATGAATCCATAATTATCTCCACTCCGGTCTTGATGATGTAGATTGCTACAACCGCTCCAGCTGCAGGATCCATCCAGTAGTAACCCATTCTGCCCAACACTACGCCGACAATAACCGCAACGGAAGCCATGATATCGTTCAAATGATCATTGGCCAATGCCTTCAGAGTAGGATTGTTGGTCTTTTTGGCAGTTCCCCGGGTGTAGAAATAGAGGCCCAGCTTGACTATAAAAGTAGCGATCGCTATCGTCAAAGCCCATATTGAGGCTGATCTACCAGCTTCCACACCACTGATGAGGTCATAGACCTTATTGATGCTCTCCCAAAAAATGGTGATCCCTGTAGTGAGAATGAAGGCTCCCACCACTATGGCTGAGATGGATTCCAACTGACGGTGTCCAAAGGGGTGCTCTTTATCTGCCGGTTTCCGGGCCTGTTTCATAAAGATCTTCACCGCAATGTAATAGACAAAGTCAGAAGTGGAATTGATGCCGTCTGCCAAAACTGCGGGACTGTGCCCCAATATACCGATTCCAGTCTTGAGAATAGCCAGTACTATGTTGCTGCACATTCCCAAATTCACTGTAAGTGATGTTAATAAGTCTCGATCATGTGTCATCTATATCTCCATGATGTCATAAAACTGCTCCCGGGGGAAGGCCGTGCGGATATCCTCCCGAAAGAGATCCGCTGAGATGGGATCACTGCCGATAGCTGTGGAATTCAGTGCAAATGCTGCCAACTTGAAAGATATCAGACACTTGGTCTGTGTGTGCTTCATCAATCCCCTCAGATTGGCAATATTGAGTTTCAGGCATTCAGGATGGCGCAAAATCATCTCAAAACCAGGCTTGGACAAGGTTCTGCCTAGCTTCTCATAAAGGGAATCTGTAAACGATGTGGGCACATATAAAGCCCGGGGCTCCTGCTCCAAAAGCTCCAGCACCTTCTTCTCGTTGCCTATCAGACTTTTGATGCCTGTACTCTGCCATTGCGCTTTACGCAGAATCATGAGGGCATCGCTCTCCTTCAATCTGTTATAACAGGATACACTAAGCTCCGCGGTGGGGATATCCCGCAAGATACATAGACGGCGTATCTCAGTCACAATCTGCTCTGTAGATCCAAAGCTGGCTCCGATAGCCAGAATCAAGGCATCTATGCTGTCGTCCAGAGCGATGGATTTGCGATCCAGGGAACCATCTATAAAGACCTTGTGTGCCCCAAGCTGGTGCATCGTATCGATCATAACACGTTGATGACTGAGAGCCGATGGGCCTGTGATCTGAGTAGCCAGGCTCTCTTCAGCCCTGGCCAAATATAGCTTGCGCCCGGCGTATTGAGAGGAATGAAGCAAGCTAACTGAGCTTCCGTGTTGAGTAACAGTGTTTGCATCACAACAAAAGATATCCCCTTTGAAGAGATGGACTTGCGGTTTGGGAGTCTTGAATACTCTGTCCTCACTTTCACCATCTATTCCGGTACTCATTACAGCTCTGTCTGGCAGGGGAAATTCTTTTAGAAGGGAGTTCAATAGCGAGGTTTTACCGGCATTTTTGCTGATTCCCACCAAGGCTATGTTCTTTATAACCCCGGTGGAAATCAGTTTCTTCATATCAGCCTTTGAATTAGTGTTTACGGCGTTGATTCCGCTTCGTCTCGGCAGGACCTATCGACACATGCTTACCTTTCAGCAAGCTCATCACACCTTCGCTGCTTTCGCGTTCACGCGGGCATAGATCCCGGTATTTATCGGTATCCAGTACTTCAAAACCGGGTTCTGTGTAACTGGTAATAAAGCCTTCATAGTTTCTCAGGATCACCCTGCCAGGCATCTGGGATATGATGTAATTTGGCATTACAGGTATCTTTCCGCCACCACCGGGAGCGTCCACCACAAAGGTAGGCACGCACAATCCGCTGGTGTGACCACGCAGTGATTCCATGATCTCGATCCCTCGGGAAATCGGAGTACGGAAATGGCTGATGCCTTCAGAAAGGTCACATTGATATATGTAATAAGGTCTTACGCGGTTGCGTACAAGCTTGTGAACCAAGGCTTTCATCACATCAACATGGTCGTTGATGCCTTTCAGCAATACGGATTGATTGCCCAAAGGCAAGCCAGCTTCAGCCAGGCGGGCAAGCCCTTTCGCTGCAATGTCACTAATCTCTTGAGGATGGTTGAAATGGGTGTTCAGCCACACAAAGGGATACTTCTTTAGCACTGCAAGAAGTGAATCCGTGATCCGTTGAGGCAGGACAACCGGAGTTCTGGTGCCCAATCTCACGATATCCAGATGCTCTATCTTACTTAGTTTCTCCAAAATGGAGTCCAGACGCTCATCGCCCAGGGTGAGGGGATCGCCTCCGGAAAGGATTACATCGCGGATTTCCCTGTGTTCACGGATGTATTCGATGGCTTTATCCACATTCTCTGCGGGCATGGGAGCATCGTGCTCTCCAGCCTTTCTGCGACGGGTACAGTGGCGGCAATACATCGCACACTGATCAGTGAGCAACAGCAGTACGCGATCCGGATAACGGTGTGTCATCCCCGGAACGGGGGCATCCGCATCCTCGTGCAGGGGATCCGCCATGTCTGAGCTGCTCATCTCGCTTTCGTAAACCCGGGGAATAGCCTGCATGCGCACGGGATCATTGGGATTGCTGTGATCTATCAGAGACAGGTAATAGGGGGTAATCGCCATGCGAAAGGAAAACTCCTGCTTGGCAAACAGCGCTTCTTCCTCCGGAAGCAAGGTGATGTATTTGCGCAGCTCAGAAACATCAGTGATGCGATTCTGTAGCTGCCAATGCCAATCGTTCCACTGCTCGGCAGTTGCGATTGAACGGATGTCTATTATGCTCATTGTATGCTCCTGGATCAATCTGTATAGCGTTCTTTGAACAGCTTCAAAAGTACCGGGTTTCTGCGTAGCAAATCCAACGCGACCATAGCGTGATTGCGAGCGTAGCCATTACCCAGTATCATATCCACATCCGCACCAATACCCTCGGCTCCCAATGCGGCTTTGGTGAAAGAAGTAGCCATGGAGAAGAAATACACCAGGCCTCTATCCCTGGCGGCCATAATGGTGGGAAGCTCTGTATCTTCTATGTTTACAACGTTTATCACCACATCTGCCATCTTGCCGTCGGTGAAGCGGGATACTTCTTTCTGAATGGTGATTGCGTCTGTGGCATTGGCGATGATTACTTCATGGCAACCGGTTTCCTTGCATGTGGGGATGTAGTTCTGATTGCGTACCACTCCGATTACCTTCCCGGAGACTCCGACGCGTTCTCTCGCCACGGCATTGCAGAGTATTCCGCTCTTGCCGTTTGCGCCGATGATCACCACATTGTCGCCTGCCTTCACGAGGCGCTCTACCTGAGCAGGTGCTCCGGCAACGTCCAATACGGAGAGGGCGAGGTTTTCGTCCATATCATCCGGAAGCTTTGCATAGATACCGCTACTGAAAAGGACGGCTTGACCTTCGATCTCCACCTGGTCTTTATCCAGGAGTACTTTTTTTACTTTATTGATCTTGAGCGGAGTAAGTGAGAGAGACACCAGACTGGCGATCTTGTCCCCTACTTTGATATTATCTTTCATCTCGAATTTGGGACCAATTTCCGCCACTCTGCCGATCAGCATGCCACCGCTGCCTGTATCTTCGTTCTTATGCTTTCCTGTGCGGTTTGTAAGGTCAATTGCATGATCCGCAAAAGCTTTTTCCAGATCGGTGTGTCCTTGAGCCTGGAGCTTGTTCTTGATCTGGTGAAACGAAGCACTGTCCACATTCAGTCTGATAACGTCAATTTTCAATTCGTTGTCCCAAATCTCATTCATGTCGTTATTGAGAACGCGGGCAGGCTGAGGCAACACACCCTTGGGTTCGATTACACGATGGGTTCCATAGCGGCATCCGCCAGTTTTCATAATTCCTCCACAGGATTTAATCTATTTTTTCTTATATACTTACCTTAGTCTTTCCATGATTTTGGAATTGCGGATTGTGTCAATAATAAATCCGCCAAGCACTTCTCCCTACCACAAATAAGGGATGCTGTGATAACTTGATAGTCGTGTGTTTGTTCAAGCCGTGATATATTCGCGGCTTGTTTTTTACACCTAAACTTCATGTGCTAGATCAGCGCAATTATTGAATAATGGCAGTCATTAATCTGGCATATAGGTGAAACATGCTTATTATATCCTACAAAGAGACCCTTCAATGGAGAGAATTATGACAGAACAAAAGAGCAGATCACGCGTTAAATACTACATAGTGGCGGCATTGATCGTCGTTATTGTAGCACTCATTTTGGTGGTTCCGCGCTGGAAAGCGTATCAGACGCAAAAGCGAGCGGGAGAAGTTCGAGAAGCCGTGGAGGCATTGCATTCTTATGTGGACAGTTTTTGGCAGTCACATGGCAGCGCCGGAGGATTTGACCTGGACAGTGCCCTGGTGGAGATCGGTTTAAAGAATAAAGTTATTGAAAACTGGGATTTTGCCATTGCCTGGAAATCTTCGGATATCTACACTACCCAGATGGTGGAAAAGCTGAAGAATGTGAATGAAAACGAATTGGTGTTTGTAGCTCCCTACAAGATTATCATGGCAGTAGCTACCACCAAAAACCCCGTCGGTGAAGGCAGAAAGCTATGGTTTGATGGCGATAACAATAGCTATCACGGCTTTGGCGCAGATGATAAGATCGAACCCGACTGGAACAGAATCTTTCCCAATCCGTGATATTTAGTAAGAAAACAGGCCTTTAAGCTCTTCAAGACTCATCGATTTCAATACTCCCGTACCACCTTCGATTACTTCATTGAAGAGCTCTATTTTGTTCTTTTGTAAGGACAGTATTTTCTCTTCCACGCTGGCTTTGGTAATCAGCCTGAATACCTGTACTTTCCTGGTTTGTCCGATGCGGTGAGTGCGGTCGATAGCTTGATTTTCCACCATGGGATTCCACCAGGGGTCATACAAGATCACAGTGTCTGCAGCAGTCAGATTCAAGCCGGTACCTCCCGTCTTCAGGCTGATAAGAAACAGACGGATGTCTTCATCATGTTCAAAAGCTGCCACTTGCTCCGCCCGATCCCGGGTTTTGCCATCCAGATAGCTATACTTCACTCCCAAATCGTCAAACACCTTTCTGATGATCTGCAGCATCTGCACAAACTGGGAAAAGACAAGGATCTTGTGTCCTGCGGAGATAGCGTCTTGCACCAATTCCACCAGCATCTCCAGTTTCGCTGAAAGCTCAGGAACGGGAAGGACATCGCTATTGGCCAGATGCGGATGATTACATACCTGACGCAGTTTCGTAAGTGCCGCCAATATGTGTACATAGCTCATTTCTTCGGTAGTACCGGGCATCAGTTTCTTCTGAACGGTATCCAGAATCTGCAGATACAATTTCTCTTGAATTGCGCTCATTTTGCACCAGGAGATTTGTTCCTGTTTATCCGGCAGCTCCAGCAACACTTCCTTTTTCACACGGCGCAGCAGGAAGGGCGAGCATAGCCTGTGCAGAGATTGCCTGGCTTCCCGATCATCCTCCGGTTTCATGTATTTATCTTTGAAGCTTTTCAGGCTACCCATATAACCGGGCATCAAAAAGTCCATGATGCTCCACAATTCGGTGAGGTTATTCTCTATGGGAGTGCCGGAAAGTGCCATACGGTGGTTTGAATTCAGCTTCTTGATGGCCTTGGTTCGCAGTGCGGATACGTTTTTGATGTTCTGAGCTTCATCCAGAATCAGCCAATCGAAATGCATGTTTTTCAATTGAGATGCGTCGCTGGAAACCATGGAGTAACTCATTATGTACAGCCGGATATTGGGATTTTGCAAAAGCTCGATGCGGTTTGTGGTGTTGCCCTCTACAATTGCGTAAGGTATGTTTGTATGAAATTTCTCGATCTCTCCAGCCCAGTTGTAGAGCAGAGTTTTGGGACAAATCACCATGTTGACGCTGTCTTCAGGTGCCATAGCAATCATAGCAAGAGCCTGAATGGTCTTGCCCAATCCCATCTCGTCTGCCAGTATACCGTTTAGACGATAGTGTTTCAACATGGACAGCCAAGCTACTCCCGACTTCTGATATCCACGCAGAATGGTCTGTAAAAAGGAAGGTAATTCCGGACTACGCTTTAGTTTGCGTTCGTGAAGGTCTTCAAACAGGTTTTCCAGATAGTCATCACCAATTATTTTGAAAGCAGGATTTTCTTCCCTCAGCCTCTGATAATAGGGCAGATTCAGGATGCGGGCACGATACACCGAATCTGTATCTTTCTGACTGCGCACCAGCAGGTGATCCACTTCGGAAAATATCTGGGGATTGCTGATGAAGAATATCCTGCCGTCCACTGTGTGCAGAAATTCATCTTTGGACTTGAAGTAGCGGGCAAGTTCTTCATGACTGAAACGCAAATCCTTATGACGATAGCTGATCTCGTAGCTAAACCAATCGATATCCTCTGTTCTTTGCACGCGGATATCTGCCTCAAGATGGATCTTGGTAATGAACCTGTTGCTCAGGCTTTCGTCTATGATCAGTTCCCAATCCTGTTCATCAATGCGGAACACTGCTTTTTGCAGAGCGGGAAAATCCTCATTTTTAAAGACCAGTTGAGACTTCTGTTCCAGTTGGTTAATCTCCGGAACTGGCAGCATATCCAGCAAGGCTTGCGCTTTGTCCTGCAGATCAGGTGAGAGATAGAACCAGATTTTGTCGTTCGCATCGCCCCCTCGATACACGCTATTCACCAGGGATTTACGGTACTTCAACGCACTCAGCGGCAATTCGTAACTATCCTCATACACCAAAAAGCCATCGATCAGGATGTCTTCACCCAAAGCCTTTACATAGAGCCTGCCTTTGGGCTTGCTGTACATGATTCTCGGCAGTTCTATGGATTCGCTGAAATCCAGATAGATATCCTGACGGGATAGTTCGTTGTGCACTATACTGCGGTAGTACACCAGATCCTTAGCCGTGATCTGCATTTCCCGCTTGAAGATGGCATCGATTATGGGTTCTTTGAAAGGAAGCCATACTTTATGAATCCTGTTACGGAAGAAAAGCCAGGTGGGATAACCCGAAAACCAAGCTGATACTTCATCAACCAGCACTGGAAAGAGATTGTAGTTCGTTTTCCCGGCTTTGTCTATCCGTAGAGCCAGCGGATAGGGCTGAGCTGCAAAGGTAAGCTCCTCATTGGTCTCTTTCACAAAGAGCCTTCCGGACATCTGCTCCAGATGCATCAGCAGTTCTGCAAATTGAGCTTTAGGTATCGACCAATTTTGATTCTTAACACTGTAATGGATGCCGGATTTTGCCATGTATTCAAAGAAAGCCAGCTGAAAGTAGTCGAAGACCCGATAGTTTTCTACCAGCTCCTCGCTGAAGTATTCATAATCTTTCAGCATCTTCAGTAATGACGGCACATCCACATCCTCCAGACCCTGATGATAAATGCGAATCTTTGCGGAGCTGGGATTGTATATGTTTTCAAATAGAAGCTTGAAGCGGTGAGCACTGTCTATCCAGCGGAGATTTCCTCTCAGACAGTCCGAATCGCAGGTTTGCACCAGTTCTTCTTTCAGGATGTCATCGGAGATGAAGTTGTAGGAATAGCGCAGTAAAGACAGGTAGTGACGGCAGCTTTCGTCGTGACCGCATTCTGCACATTGATAAGATAGGATGCGTTTCTCGCGAGGATCGTAGTGCACTTCCACCCAGGCGCTGAAATACTCGCGTTTGTCCCGGCTGGGGTAAAAGCGCAATATCACATTATCGGATTCATCCAAAGTGTGCCAATGCCACAAATCTCCATCTTCAAGCAGAATAACAGCATGATTGAAATACCAGCTATTGGACTTGTCGTGGTAATCTTTGCTGAAAAGCCGAGCCATTTTGCATCCTTTTATGTTAATCTGGTATTAAGGACTTCCATGCGGCTTTTTTGTCAATAGATTTGTTCCTTTTTTTTGCATTTAGGTGAGTATTCAATGTGTTATCATTAGCTGTTTTATCCCAAATAATACACTGGTATAATATGACTTGATTCGCTGTGCATTTACTACAGTTTCGCAGTTTTACGAGGGGCTCCGCTATCGCAACGCACCCTCGCAATATTCTGTCACTCTCCGGGCTCAGATATCGCCCATGAAGGGCACTGTGTGTGTGGGGGTAACAAAACGGCAAGATGCCGTTTCCACACTACGGAGGCAATAATTGTACTTTCACATGTTACAAACATAAAATCAGTGTAAATCCATTTGATATGCTTCATCTGAGTGCTATTCCTCCTCCCTGCTTCAAGCAGTGCCGAAGCAGATATAAAGCCGTTATCAAGCAGTGACCACTCGATGATAACCCGATTATATCTGCTTCGGCACTGCTTTACGCGAAGAGGGTGGATAGTGACTCCAGCATATTCCGGTTTACCGGGGGACATGTTGCCCTTTATGCTCGTCGATAAGCAAAAGGGATTGGGAAGCGTGGGATCATCCCATGCTCCATTGTTTTGTATAGCATAATCGATAAATATGAAACATACCGCCTCGATGCGCAAAAGATTGACACACCATCTAGCCTCAATAATATTTGATTACTTCAATATTACAACTCACCATTCCAGTCAGGGTTTATCCTTTATTGGCAATCCACAATTCCAGCTTGTTCTATCTCTGTCATGGATCGCGTATATCATGTGTGCTTTTTCTTCCCCGATACCCGGAGCAAAGGGAACACTACTGGCAGGCAAACAATACTTGACAGATATTCGACTATTCGGTTTTATCGCAAAAACGCTATTGAGGTTACTATGAATCAGCAGAATACACCCAGGGGAGCAAAGCTGGATATAAATATAAAAGCTTTTCGCCTGAAACCATGGCTGGCAACTAGTTGCAGTCTGGTACTCGTACTTTATGTGCTTTATTTTCATCTTCCGGTTCTGAATCTCAAGTTCTTGGGCTGGATTCCCACGCTTGCCTTTGTATTGTTGCCGCTATGGGGGATGGCCAAACTGCGAAAAGCACTTATGGTGCTCTATGCTTTGATGCTGGTTCTGCTTGTTGTCTTACCGCTGGTTTTCAGTCCCTTGTTTGTTAGTTCCCACTATCGGAATCTGATCGGTGATGTGCAGGAGAGCAATTTTTCCGAGATGGTCTCGCCCATCGACATGAGCCGTGTACCGATTATCGATGAGTATTTTGCGGCTTCTCTCGCAGAAAAAAAGCTGGGGGAAGACTTTGCCTTGGGTAGCCGGGTAGTATTGGGTATTCCCACCATTCAAATGGTTGATGGAAAGCTATTTTGGGTGGTTCCTCTATTGCACAGCGGATTCTTCAAGTGGCTTGCAAACACAGACAATGGTACTCCGGGATACATCATGGTATCTGCCACGAATTCCCAGGATATCCGCTTTATCCGCGAAGTGAACGGAAAAGCTCTGAACATAAAGTATCAAAGCAACGCCTATTTCAACCAGGATTTGAAACGACACATGTATCTTTCCGGCATCACCGGTGTGGCAATGGCGGGAGATACTTTCGAGATTGATGACAGCGGAGAGCCGTATTGGACCATCACACTATACTCCAAAAAGATTGGAGTACGCGGCAATGAGGCCTTGGGATTGGTGACCGTGCACGCTTGCACCGGAGACCTCAATTACTATCCGCTGATAAAGACAGAGAATGGCTATAGTGATGAATTGATCCCGGATTGGGTTGACCGGGTACAGCCCTCATATTTTGTGATGCCGCAGCTAAATTGGTGGGGAAAATATGTGCGCGGATTTTGGAACACTCTGTTTGGCAAAAGAGATATGCTAACTACCACTGCCGGTTACAACATCACATACTCCGCCGATAATCGCAGCTATTTCTATACGGGCATGTCCAGCGTGGGAGCGGATGAAGGGACAGTGGGCTTTGCGCTTATCAATACCCGCAACAAAGATACATCACTCTATCTGATCTCGGGAGCCACCGAGCAGGCGGCAATGCGTTCTGCCGAGGGTAAAGTACAGCAATTCAAGTATTATGCTACCTTCCCCATTTTGGTGAACATGGAAAACGTACCCACTTACTTCATGACTCTGAAGGATGCTGCCGGTTTGGTTAAGATGTATTGCTTTGTGTCGGTAAGCGATTTCTCGCTGGTTGGTGTGGGAGAAACCGTGAAGAGTGCCAGAGAGAGTTATCAGATGAATCTTGCCACCTACGGAAGCTCCGATTCTGCCTTGATAAAAGAGAAAATGAACGTGTCCGAAGGCTATATCGTCAGAATCGCCTCCGACGTGAAAGATGGCAGAAGCTATTACCACTTCTCTCTGGATAGCCTTCCCGGGACCATCTTCATTGCCACAAGCAATTTAAGCTCCTATCTGCCCCTCTCCGGCAACGGTGATAGAGTGAGCGTTCAATTTATAGATACGGGATCCAATCATATCAACATCAATAAATTTACAAATCTGAGCCTTGAGAAATAGAGTAACCGGATTCCCTGCTCTTCCAGTGTTGAGTTTCGGTGGCGTCCAGTTTCGGCCAGACACTCCACATGATGCAAGGAAAGTGCATTGCATCAGGTATATCTCTGCTTTTTACTTTTTTTACTTGCCATCAAGCTGCTGGTTTTAGATTATGCCTTCAAGAATGATTAGGAGGAAAAATGAAAGGACTTAAACGCTTGGGATTCTACCTATTGTTGAATCTCTTGGTAGTGTCCATGTTGAGCATCATACTGGCCTTTGTGCCAATGCCCCAAAATCAGGTAATCAGCCTGCTGATATTTTGTGCCATTTTTGGTTTTGTGGGATCCTTTATCTCCCTTGCCCTTAGCAAGTTCATGGCCAAGAAAGCCTATAGGATACAATTGATCGATGCCTCCGTGCAGAACAGCCAGGCAAAGTATGTGTATGACACAGTGCAAGCTCTGGCACAGGCAGCTGGAGTAAAGAATCCCGAAGTGGGTATATATCCTTCAAACGATGTCAATGCCTTTGCCACGGGAGCATCCCGCAATAGCTCTCTGATCGCTTTTTCCAGCGGCTTGGTAAACACACTCTCGGAGGATGAGATTGCTGCTGTGGCAGCACACGAAATGACTCATGTCTCTGAAGGTGACATGGTTTCCATGACCCTCGTGATGGGCCTGATCAACACTTTCGTGATGTTTGGCGCACGCCTTGTAGCCACCATCCTGGACAGCGCCCTAAGAGGCGATCGCAGACGCGGAGGATTGGGCTACTTCGGTTATTACCTCATGGTAATCTTACTGCAAAACGTACTGATGTTTTTGGCGATGATCCCCGCATCATACTACTCCCGTTACAGAGAATACCGTGCAGACAAAGGAGCCGCAGGACTGACAAATCCGGGAGCAATGATCGCAGCGTTGGAAAAGATCGACCGTTACTACAGTCAGGATAAACGGCAGGATAGCTTTGCCATGGCCAAGATCAACAGCAGGAAAGCCGCATCACTATTTGCTACTCACCCCAGCATAAGCGATAGAATCACACGTTTGAGTAACCTATTGTGATTATCGAAAAACTAAACATAGAGAAGATAGCCATGGGTGGCATGGGACTGGGATTTCATGGTGGTAAAGCGATCTTTGTGGCCAATACTGCCATTGGCGATAATGTGGATGTGCAGATCTTTCTGGACAAGAAAGATCATGCCTTTGCTAAAGTGACACAGTATCATGAACGAGGTGCTGGAGTTATCCCTTCCGGCTGTAGTGCTTTTGATGCATCGGAACCCTGCGGGGGCTGCGATTGGCTGATGTTGGATTATCCCACTCAGTTGCAATACAAGGATATGCTGTTGCGAGACCTCTTCAAAGATCACCTGGAAGTGTACAGCGGGATGGAGGCTTCGGAGCTTCAACGTAATTACCGAAACAAAGTATTTATGCCCGTAGGCGCAGAATCCTATGGCATTTATGCGCGATACAGCCACAGCATAGTAAAGCATGAAAGCTGTTTGAACCATCCCCCCGTTTTCGACGATATTGCCAAGACACTGTATCAGCTGTGCGAAAAGGCAAAGGTAGAACCCTATAACGAGCAGGATCACAGCGGTTGTTTGCGCCACATCGGCTTACGCTGCAACAAAGACCAAAGTGAAATTTTGCTTATTCTGGTATGCCGTTCGGCACGCTTACCATTCTCGAAAACCATCGTGAGAGGCATCACCGACGCCTTCCCCATGGTTACCGGCATTGTGCAAAACATCAATCGCGACCGCGGCAATGTGATCCTGGGCCAAGAAGAAAAGCTTTTGTATGGCAAAAGCTATCTCTGCGACACTCTTGCGGATATCCGCTTTGAGATCAATTACCGCAGCTTTTGGCAGATCAACAGCGGCAGCATGGAAAAGATACTGTGTGCCATGAGAGCCTGGATGAAGCCGCATTACAAAGTAATTGATGCATATTGCGGCATGGGTGCCATTGGCTTGGGTTTGGCAAGTGAGATTGCGCAAGTATTGGGTATCGAAGAAAGCCCGGAAGCTATCCGTGATGCCAAAAGGAACGCCGAGAACAACGGTTTTGACAAAGTTCAGTACATCTGCGGTAAATTCGAACAGAAGTTTGATGAATCTATCCGAAGCTTCGAAGCCGATTGCATCATTCTGGATCCTCCCCGCAGCGGTGTTCCGGAAAGCACGCTATGGTCGATCAAAAGAGCCGGTATCCCCCGCATCATATATCTCAGTTGCTCGCCGATGAGTCTGGCGAGAGACCTCCGGATATTGTTGCAAGACGGAAAGTATAAGTTGTTGAATCTTGGCGGCTTCGATATGTTTCCAAACACCTGGCACATCGAGAGCCTTGCCGTTCTTGAAAGAATATGAACAAATCCCTCTGGCTACTGCTTGTCCTGCTCAGCTTTCTTTTGCAGAGTTGCGATCTTGACAACGAAGAAAGCTTTGGCCAGAAAGAGATTCGCGACATTTTATATGACATTTCGATGGATTTTAACCTTGGCAATTCCTTTGGCATCATGGATCACGTACACCAAGAGTATCGCCATGATGGGCAGATATCCTGGCATCTGAATGAAGAGATCAACCGGCGCCGAGACCGCTTTCAGCTCTTGGAAATAGAAGTACTATACATTGAAATCAAAGGAGATTACGCGGTTGCCTATACACGGGATCACTATCAATCCAGTATCGAACAGGTTACCTACAATGAACCGGAAGACAGCGGATACTTTTCCTACTTTTTCTACACCAACGGCACGTGGTTGATCTATGGCAATCAAAGATGGTAGATTCCCTTCCGACAATGTACCCTACAAAACAAATATCACTGGTTTCAGAGGCTTTTAGATTGACACTTTTAGCACCTTGAAATGTCGTGTTACTATTATAGCTAAGTTCAAACGAAGAGAGGAATTATGCGCAGAAAGCGGATCTTGGTAATCCTGGTCATAATACTGATAATCGCAGCCATCATCGGCTTCACTACTTGCCGGAAGAAATCTATCAAGTCCGGGCCGGAAGCCGCAACCGATGCCAACACATACACTGTCAAGTTCGGTAACATAGAATCCCGTACGGAAATCACCGGTGAAATCCAGCCCAAGACCATTGTATCTCAAAAATCCAGAGTCTCAGGCAAAGTGGTCAAATTCTACGTGGATGAAAACGATACTGTGAAAATGGGAGACATTATTGCAGATATCGAACCGGATTACAATCAGGCAAATACTCTTTTCAACACCAAAGCCGCTTTGCAGCGTGCCGAACTGAGTCTGGAACAAGCCCGCAAGGATTTTGCCGACAAAACCCGCTTGAAAGAGATGGAATATATCTCTCAGGAAGAGTACGATAATGCGGCAGATGCCCTGCAGGAAGCGGAAATACAGTATGCTCAGGCCAGCCGTCAGTACGACATGATTCGGGATTTGGACGTTCCCGGAACCGTTATCCATATGTATGCCACTACTTCTGGCACTGTGATAGAGCGCAAGGTTAATGAAGGCGAGATGGTTAGCTCCAGCTTGAATGCCTATAGTGAAGGCACTGTCATCATGCAAATTGCAGATCTGAATCACATGATTGTAAGTTCAAATATCAACGAAGTTGACATCGTGAAGTTCAAGGTAGGACAAAATGGACGGATCAAGCTCGATGCCCTGCCCTATGAAGAATTTGAGGGCAAGATCATCAAGATCTCACCCAAAGCCGTAACGATCAACAGCGCCAAGGTTTTCCCCGTGGAGATAAGTATCAATGCCCGCGGTGATAAAGTGATGCCGGGAATGACTGCTGAGATCAGCATTGAAGGCGAATCACGCGAGAATGTACTTATCATCCCAATTGGAGCAGTTTTTGCAGATGATAAGAATCAGGACATCGTGTATCTGAAAGAAACACCCGGAGAAAGCAACCCGGACAAGGCAAAGAGTACTCAGCCAAAAAACGCAGTTGTCACTTTAGGAGCCAATGACTTTCAGATGGTAGAGGTAATTTCAGGCTTGAAGGAGAACGACGTAATTCTGCTGTCAGAGCCTGTAAGTGCCTCCATGATTCCCAGTTTCTAAGCACCGGAGACACAGTATTACATGATCGAGATAAAGAAGCTAAGCCGATCTTTCGGCACCTTACGCGCCGTGGATGACATCAACTTCAGCGTCCACAACGGCAGCATCACAGGCTTTCTGGGCCCCAATGGCGCGGGAAAGACCACTACTCTCCGCATGATGGTAAGCTACCTGAAACCGGATAGCGGAAGTATATCCATAGACGGAAAATCCATCTATGACGATCCCATCGAGACCAGCGCCAAGATCGGTTATCTGCCGGAGCAGAACCCTCTTTATGAAGACATGCTGGTAATGGAATTGCTACAATACATTGCGGATCTGCGCAAGATGTCACCCTCCAGGTTTCAGGAACGCAGTGAATACGTGATCTCGAATTGCGGAATCAACCGGGTCCTCTACCAGAAGATCGGCACCCTTTCCAAGGGCTTCCGGCAAAGAGTGGGACTGGCCCTTGCCATATTACACGATCCTGAAATCCTTATCCTGGACGAGCCCACCAGTGGATTGGATCCAAACCAAATCATCGAAATACGAGATTTGATCCGTAAACTGGGCGTGGAAAAGACTGTAATTCTATCATCACACATCATGCAAGAAGTACAAGCACTGTGCGACAGAGTCTTGATCATAAACAACGGCAAGATCATAGTTGACGATGATATCGACAACGTGAGCCGCTACTTCGACGACTATCTGGAACTGCATCTGGAGATTCAAGGAGAGAACATCGACCTGCAGGACTTTTTGGACTTTCATCCGGAACTGGAAGTGATCTCTTTGGAAAGCCACGACCAAATCTGCAAGCTTATTTTGAAGTGCCCGTCAGACAGCTCCGTCAAGCACGATCTTTCCCGCTATGTGAGCGATAATGGCTGGTTGATCGAAAACCTATATACCAAGCAAATCAGTTTGGAAGAGATATTCTTCAACCTCACCAAAACGGGGGCTTTACCTCACAAGTCCGATTCTGAGCTAGTACAGGATCCCAGCCTTACCGAACCTAAAACGGAGACTCCTGAAGGAGAAGACCAATGAGCGCGATTTGGACCATAGCCCGCAAAGAGTATCAATTAGCAATGCGTTCGATAACGTCCTACATAGTGTCTGTGCTGTTTCTGGTGATCAGCGGTAGTTTCTTTGCCACTACTGTCTTCAAAGTGGGTTTGGCAGAAATGAGGGGGTTGTACAGCTTTCAGCATATCCTCTTTGTGTTTTTTATCCCCGCCATCACCATGGGCAGTATCGCCAGAGAGCGCAGCAGCGGGACAATAGAGCTTTTGAGCACCTTACCTATTCGACTCAGCCATGTGATTTGGGGCAAGATCCTCTCTGCATTTATGCAAGTCTTCACCATGCTCATCTTCAACATAATCCCCTTTGCGATTATTGGGGTATTGGGGCAAAACATCGACTACAATGCCATCATCCTGGGCTTTTTCGGCTTACTCCTGGCAGGAACGGCTTTCATCAGTATCGGTGTTTTTGCCAGCAGCTTGCCCTCAAACCAGGTTTTGGCCTTTGTAATCGCTTTTTTGATAAGCGGATTCTTCTATGTGATCCGCTATCTTTTGGCGCTTGTACCTCTCTCTCTGGTTAGATACCTGCAGTATTTCTCTTTTGAGTATCACCTCTCCGGATTTATGAGGGGTGTGTTGGATCTGCGTGATCTACTCTTCTTTATCGCCGTAATCGTCATTTTTGCCACCTTAGCAGAGTTCAACCTCCAATCCAGAAACATGATGCAGGAGCGGTAGATGCGAACTAAATATAGCATTATCAGTTCCCACGGCATCCGCATCGGCATCGTCATAGCTCTACTTTTAATCAGTTCTCTCGTCACATTCCGTCTGGATCTATCCCGAGAAAGGGCTTTCAGCCTCAGTAAGATCAGCAAAGACCTGGTACGCAACTTGGACGATGTATTGCTGGTAAAGATCCTCTCATCCAATGAGTTACCTGCAGATTTGATCTCTCTGGAGCGCTACACAAAGGACTTGCTGGCAGAATATCAAAGCGCAGGCGGCAATAAATTCCGCTTTGAACACATTCAAACTGCCAGCCACGAGGAATTGCTGGGTATGGCTTATGGCAGTGGACTGGGACCAATGAAATTCCGCATATACGAGAACGATCAGGTAACCGCCAAAGAGGTAATCTTCGGCCTGATATTCGAGTATCAGGGTCGTGTGGAATCCTTGAACCTCAGTCCCAGGATCGAACCCAGACTGGAATATGAGATGACCATGCGCATTCAGAGCTTGGTATCCAAAGACCTGCCCATCGTAGCAGTTTTCCGGGATACCACATACTACCACTTCGATACTAGTATATTCGAACGAGGACTGCGCAGTAATTTCACTGTCGTTGACGCCGATTTATCCAGACCAGTTCAAAATGTTGACGCTCTGCTCTTTACCGGCAGCAGCCGCAATCTGCCCGACCTTTGGCTATACAATCTGGATCAATACCTTATGAAGGGTGGAAGCGTAATTTTCCTGCAAGACAACGTGGATACCGATGGCAGTTACTTGAATAACATACAAAACAACGTAATCAAGATGTTGGAACACTATGGTTTCCAGCTTACCGACGACGTAGTGTTGGACATGAATTGCGACAAGCGGCAGATGGGGATAGGCAGAATGGCCAGTTACCCTATGTACCCCGTCATGAACGGCAGCGATCATCCCATCTCAAAGGACATGGAGGACATTGTCCTGTATCTCGCAAGCGGCATCACTGCTCTGGAAAAAGCAGATTTAAAATATGAAGTCATCCTGCGCAGCTCAGAGAATTCCGGTTGGATGATATCCCCTGAATTTCAGTTGAGCCAAGAACTCTTTTACAATCCGGAATTGGAAGACTTTTCTGCTGGCCCCATTGTTACTGCTGCACTTGCTACCGGGAAGATGGACAGCTGGTTCAGGGATTCCGATCTGGCAAGGCATGACCCTGATTTCACTAGCGAGTCTAAACAAGGGAAACTGATCCTTTTTGCGGACAAGGAGTTGGTGATAAACCCGGACAACCCGATTTTTCGGGATCGAGCAAATGTGATCTACAACTCTTTGGATTACTTCTGCGGAAGAGAATCCATGATCAGGATTCGCAACCGTCACCTGAATAAATCTGTGATAAACATATACAGTTTTATAAAGGATCGCGGCATTGTATGGGGAGACCAGAACAAGACAGTTTATACTATCAAGCTGATTTGCAAAGTTATCTCCATCGCACTCGCTCCCCTGATCCTGATTCTGGCTGGATTGTGGATGGCTCTCAGGCGTAAGCTTAGATTGAGGCATTTAAATGAAAAAGTCTAGATATATCCTCCTGATATTACTCGTGATACTTATCACCGCATATTTTATACTAAGGAGCAAAAAGCCCGTCCAACGTCAGGATGACTTGGTGAACTTGGCTGCAGAAGAGATCAACAGGATAGAGATATGGAATTCCGAAGAAAGGGTGGAATTGATCCTCGATGACGGCATCTGGAAGGTGGCCAAGCCCTTTCTGTGGCCTGCAGACACTTTAATGGTGAACAATTTCTTCCGTGAGGTGGTTCAAGGCACTTTCTCGACCACATCTTTAAGCTCTGCAAAAACAGCTCTGGAACGTTATGAACTGGATGATGACACAGGCACTCATGTGCGCCTGTACGCTGGGGAAAAAAGGGAACACCTGATCTTTGGCAACAACGGCAATTCCTGGGATTACTTCCGGGTCGCGGGAGATACTTTGGTGTATCAGACTCCAAGCAACATCGTGAGACGCTTTGCGCCCAATGTCACGAACTGGCGCGATCCTCAAGCTGTCCATTATTGGGAGCATGAGATCCGTGAGATCCGCAGTAAACATAGGAAGAACGAATTTACACTCCGCCGTGATGAGAGAAAATGGACTTACAAGGACGCTGAAAACGAGTTTGAGGTAGTTCCCTACAATTTTGCCCTCAACAAGATATTAAGTATCTTACAAAACTTCCAATCTTATGTGTTTGAAAGCGATGATGAGCCAGAACTGATACAGCTATTCGAAATCCCCTATTGTACAGTCTGGATTACCGATGTGCAGGGCAAAACCAAGAAGCTAAGCATCGCTGAAAGCCCCAAGAAGCAATATTTCATGATGATCGATGATGAGCCGAAGATACTCTATGAGTTAGTATACGACAGCGTCTATCGCTTCACCAGGGATCCCGATATCTTTATGAGGCATTAAGTTATATGATAATCAAGCACTACAAGAGCTTATCCGAAGATATCTATAGCAAGATAATCCGTCTTTGGCAGGATACGGGTATCACCAATCCCGCCCGTGCCGATAGCTACGAGGCCATAGAGCATTCTCTGCAAAACACTGGAACCATCATCTGTGCAGAAGAAGCTAGTGAAATTGTGGGCGCTATGTGGATAAACCACGATTTTCGCAGACTCTACATTCATCACATGGCAGTAAGCCCCTCCAGGCAGAACCAAGGCATTGGGAAGAAGCTATTGCGTGAAGCTCTCGATATTGCAAAAGCAACGGGATATCAAGCCAAACTTGAAGTTCACCGGGACAATCCAGCAGCACGGCATCTGTATTCGGAAATGGGCTTCAAGGATCTGGACGGCTACATCACAATGATCAAACGGGAACTGTGAGTCAATCCATTAGCATCATCGGAGCTGGTTTGGCAGGCTCGGAAGCCGCATTACAACTGGCGGCCAGTGGCTTTGATGTACGCCTGATTGAAATGCGTCCCAAGCAGAGAACGGAAGCCCATACCGGAGATTTGTTTGCCGAATTGGTATGCAGCAACAGCCTGAAATCCGTGCGATTGGACACCGGAGCCGGTCTCCTGAAAGAGGAATTACACCTGATGGGATCCATCCTGCTTGAGATTGCAAAGCAATCCAAGGTCCCCGCCGGACACGCCCTTGCTGTAGATCGCGAACTCTTTGCTCAAAACGTTACAAGGCGCATTGAAAGCGAACCCAATATCCATATTATCCGTGAGGAAGCAACCGAGCTTCCCTCCGGCAAGGTAATTGTGGCAACAGGACCGCTTACATCAAACGCTATGATGCGCCATCTGCAAAGCCTTCTTGGAGAAGATCAGCTCTTCTTCTTCGATGCCATTGCCCCAATCATTGATGCTGATTCCATCGATATGGACACAGTATATGCCAAAGCTCGCTATGACAAAGGGGAAGCCGACTATCTGAATTGCGCTTTTAACAAAGAACAATACCTGGATTTTGTAAACGCTCTTTTGGCTGCTGAAAAACACGAAGCTCATGAATTTGAAAACGAATTCTTCAATGGCGAAAAATTCAGCTTCTATGAGAACTGCATGCCAATCGAAGAGCTTGCCCGAAGAGGGAAGGACACACTGCGTCATGGTGTGATGCGTCCCATGGGTCTGGAAGATCCCGCCACAGGAGATAAAGCCTACGCTGTATTGCAGCTAAGAGCAGAGAACAAGGACTTCACAGCCTACAATCTGGTGGGATGTCAAACCATGCTGCGCTACCCGGAACAGAAGCGCATTTTCAGGTTGATCCCGGGTTTGCAACATGCGTCCTTCCTGCGCTATGGCTCCATTCACCGCAATTCCTATCTGAATTCGCCTAAGATACTGAATCCCGATCTCAGCTTGAAAGCGCGACCAGATGTATGGATTGCAGGGCAACTAAGCGGAGTGGAAGGCTATGTGGAGTGCATTGCCTCAGGTTTATGGACTACCAGAATCATTGCTGATCAGCTCGCCATGCTGCCGGAAGAGAGCATCATGGGTCAGCTCTGGAGACGACTAATCACCATTCCAGAAAAGGGTAATTTCTCGCCTGTAAATGCGAACTTTGGAATCCTTCCCGCCCTTACAAACGGTATTCGGGATAAAAAGCTGAAGCGGGAAATGATGAGTCAACGATCTCTCGATACTCTTCGGAAGATGCTCAATAGTAATGTAAGAAGTTGAAGCAATATCGATCCGTAGGATGATCTATTTCTCGTATGACGAATTTGTCCGAACAAGTGTCTCCCAGTCTATCCTACCTTCTTCGTCACAAAAGGTGTTGATAAAGTCTTTCGTTAGCTTATTCAATGTGTTTGCATGCTTCGTTTGGTAGGAGATAGACCTTGACTTGGCATCTTGGGCTAGTGGTTCGATAATGTCCAAGTATAGATTACTATCTCCTGAGATAAACTCCCAAAACTTTTGGCCACAGTACTTGTAGTAAATCCCTCTCTGAATCACTAGAATAGCAGCCCCCAAAAAAAGGATTGACTGAATTTGTTCTTTGTTGTTTTCTGTAAAAAGATGCCAATAAACCAGACAACATGGAGACATATTATGAACAAGACTATTAGATTGGTTTGCGTTTTAGCCATTTTACTGATGCCGATATTGGCACAAGCACGTATTTTTGCCCGCTGGCACACTTCGATGGGGAGTTTCACAGCGGAATTGTACGATGAGCTGGTTCCCATCACCGCTTTGAACTTTCGCGATCTGGCCAATGATGGTTTCTACAATAATCTCATCTTCCATCGGGTGATAGAAGGCTTCATGATCCAGGACGGTTGCCCCAATGGAACCGGAACCGGTGGTCCTGGTTACAACATTCAGGATGAGTTTCACCCGGATCTTTTGCACGATAGCGCCGGAGTGTTGGCGATGGCTCGTACCACTGAACCAAATAGTGCAGGTAGCCAATATTACATAACTTTGGCACCTCAGCCGCATCTGGACGGCGGATACGCTGTGTTTGGGAGAATAATCGAAGGTCTGGAAAACGTTATGGCTATTGGATCGGTACCCACTAATTCTTCGAATCGTCCCATTACTCCGGTAAACATTTTTATACTACGTATGTTGGATCTGCATCTACTGGATTTCTTTCCGGTTTTGGATGAACCGGTATTACTGGATACAAACACAACTCAAATGTTCATCACTCAAGCTTATACACACGAAGCAACTGTCAGCTACACTTGGTTTTTGAACGACGAACTCCTACCGGACGATACCTTTATGATCGAACGCACATTTGAGAGCGGGAATCATACCTTACGCTGCAACATAGCCTCTTCGGACAGCATAGCCTTTGATGCAGTATGGAATATTCAGGTTTCCAGTGCCAATGAAGACCTTCAGGCACCGGTTGCAGAACAGATCAGCCTGAGCGCGAACCCAAATCCTTTTGGCAGCAATATAAGAATATTATGTAACAGCAAGATCGAACAAAACCTGAGTCTGGATGTTTTTAACCTGCGCGGACAGAAAGTGCGCTCGTTGCAAAAAAGTGCTTCAAAGCAAGGCACATGGGAGCTTGACTGGAACGGCTGTGACGATAATGGACAGCAACTTCCCGCGGGAGTATATCTGCTAAAGATGAAAGCGGATTCCGGCAATCTGTTCCGCAAGATCAGCAAACTAAAGTAATAATATCCGAAAGGCCTCAGCGGTTTTTGTGCACAAGACGGGATAGTAACTGCTCGTAGCTGTCCCGCAACCTGAGCGCAAAGCCAGGTTCAGAATGATCTTTGAAAGCATTTACGGCCTGTTCATAGCCAAAATCAAAGAATTCTCTAGCCTTTTTCAGGTCTGTGAAGCCCAGTTGCGGCTGATGTGCATCGATGATGATGTCCGGTTTATGGTTTATGATGGATTGAATAGCCATGAAACCTTGGTTTTGCATCAGGGATTGCATAAACACATTATAATGCAATAGCTTTCTTGGAGTCCTGGCTTTACTCGGGATGTAATGCTCTGCTTTGTTTGCCACATGCGGCAACACGTTTACTGCAATCGTAATTTCCCCCGGTAATCCGTCAACAAAGGCAAGAGGTAAGGGATGAGAGACTCCACCGTCCACAAACTGATAGTCGCTCATCGCGTGAGGAGCAAAGATGAAGGGCAGAGAACTGGAAGCACGCATGGCGTCTGCCAAAGAGCCGCTATCGATCAGGATAGTCGCTTGCCGATTGAGGTCATACGCTACAGCAATGTAGGGAATATCCGTATCCTCTATTCTGCGGCCATCGGTCCATTCTGCAAATTTCTTCAGGATGGTCTTACCGTCGAAAATCCCGCTGCGAGAGAAATCCAGATTGAGGGGATTGAAAAGCTCTCTGGTGGATACATCTTCTGCCAGACCGAGCATTTCTTCTGCTTCCAGACCGCAGGCGAGACAGCCTCCGATGATCGCACCCATGGAAGTGCCGATCACAGAACTGATCTCGTACTGTTCCTTAATCGCCTTAATTACACCAATATGGGCCAAGCCGTAAGCAGAGCCTCCACCCAGTATCAGAATGGCCTTTTTCATATATCTCTCCTTTTATGGATCCTGCGATGCACTCTGTAATTATGAATCACAACTGCCAAAAAGACCATATTGCTAACCAGAAGCACAATGTTTATGGTAAATACATCGTGGCAGGAGTAATAGATCATGGCAGGAATAAGTATCGCTAGTAAAACAAGCTTAAAAATGATGATCCCACGGGGTAAGCCCATCTTGCGAAACGCCCAGCGTGCCACCGGATTTCGCTCTCGATAGTAATAGTGAGGCCACATCACGAGATATGTGGAATGAGCATCAAAGCCGTTCAGCAGTACAAATGCAGCGAGTAGCGGCCAAAATAGCTTTGTGGAATAAAGTATATCTATCACGCATATTCCTTAGTAGATTAATTCCATAGTGTATTAGATCATACTTTGCTGTTACCCAGAATCTGGCAAGAGAAATCATGTTGCATATGTCGATATTGATTGGGTAGGTATGCTCACCTGCCCCACGCTGCCGGATTCTTCTACGGATTATCCAGATAAAGCATACAGAAATTGTAAATTCAATAGATCATAGGGATTATAATACTGTGTCTATTGTCCTGAATAGCATTTTCGCATGGACGTCCCATACGGCTCAAATTAGTCCTTTACAAGATTTGACTGCCTCAATTTAATGACATTTAATGAGGTGTGGAATCTGCATCGAACATTGAAGATAGTATAAAAGAGATCATAATCGATCACCGGATCACTCCTCCAAGATATTGAGAATAAATAAAATGAATAAAGGATAAAGCATGGACAAAAAGTGGCTCATCCCACCTGGTCTGAATGCTGAGGATGTTGAGGCCGTACGGAGCATAGCTACAGAGTTGAAAGTTGGCGATCTGATCGCAGAACTTCTATATCGTCGTGGCTTGCATCGAGCGAAGGACATCTATGATTTCTTCAATCCCGATCTCTCCCAAATAACCGATCCTTATCTGTTTGAAGAGATGGAGATTGCCGTAGAACGTATTTTGGCAGCAGTGGACAAGAAGGAGCTAATCACCATATACGGAGATTACGATGTGGATGGCACTACTGCCACCGCACTTCTGTACCTGGGTTTAAAACGCATCGGGGCAAACATCGATTTTTACATCCCCCACCGTATGATAGACGGTTATGGACTGTCTTTGGGCAGTCTGGATCAACTACGGGAAAACGGCAGCAAGTTGATCATCAGTGTGGATTGCGGTGTAAACGCCATGGAAGAGATCAAGGCTATTTCGGACTTGGGAATGGAGATCATCATCACTGACCATCACAATCCTAAAGCTGAACTACCTCCAGCATTGGCAACCATCAATCCAAAGATCCCCGGTTGTAAATACCCCTTCCCTCATCTTGCCGGAGTGGGTGTTGCATACAAACTCTTGATGGCGATCTACAAGAAACTGGGCATCGATGGCACAGAGAATGTGTTGAAGTATATGGACTTGGTTGCTGTAGGTACGATTGCGGATATCGTTCCCTTGATCGGAGAGAACCGCATCTTTGCCTCCATCGGGCTACAACACCTCATCGAGATGAAGAACCTGGGATTGAACGCCCTTATTCAACTCTGCGGTTTAAATCAGAAAACTCTGGATACCACAGATATCGTGTTTGGCATCGCTCCTCGGATAAATGCCGCGGGACGAATGGGAAGCGCCGCTTTGGCGGTGGAGCTGCTGATCTCCACCGATGAAGTACACTCCATGGAACTGGCTGAGATGATCGAACGTGATAATTCCCTGCGTCAACAGGAAGATCAGAAAACCTTCCATGAAGCCTGCGAGATCATAGAGAAGAAATATAAGAATATGGGCAATACTCCTTGCATGATTGTGTCTTCAGACGATTGGCATCAGGGTGTGATCGGTATCGTGGCCTCCAAGCTGGTGGAAAAGTATTACCGGCCTGTAATCATGATCTCCTTCAAAGATGGTTTTGGCAGCGGCTCTGGTCGCTCTGTAGCAGATTTTGATCTCTTTTCTGCCTTGCAGCATATCGAACACAATCTGCACAGTTTCGGTGGTCATAAATACGCAGTGGGACTTACCATATATCAGGAATACCTGGATCGTTTTGAGAATGAGCTTTCCCGCTATGTAGCGGACAATCTGCAATTGGATCAGATCCAGCCTCCCTTGGTAATCGATCATGAGATAGAGCTTTACGACATCAATGAATACCTTCTGGACAGCCTGGAGCGATTTGCCCCCTTTGGGCCAGAGAACCTGCGTCCCACCTTTATGACGCGCAATGTAAGCGTGGCAAATTATCCGTATAACGTCGGCCGAAACCACTTGAAGCTGAAAGTGGTCAAGGATGGAGTCGCTTTGGATTTGATCGGATACAATCTAGGCGATTACCTTACTCTACTGAAAAAGAATAGCATCATAAACATCGCCTACACACTGGAATACAATAGATTTGGCAACAAATCGTCGATCCAGGGGAAACTGAAAGACCTGCAAATATTAGGAGCGTGAGAAATGAGAAAGATAAGCTTTCTTCTGCTACTTGTCTTATTGGGCTGCTCGGCCTCCAAAAAAGGCCTCCCCAGGGAAATAAGCACATTCACTCTGTTTGATACCATTAGTTTCGAAGAAACTGTGCAAAAGGCTTATTATCACCCCGGTACGAAGACAGTTTATGCCATGCAAACCGGGAGTCAGGAAATTGTCTTTTGGCGCAACGGCAAGCGTCAAAACGCCATTGGTGGATTGGGAAACCAAGCTACAAACTTTCGCAGTTTGGCAGATTTTACCATGTCACAGGATGGCAGCATCTTCGCACTGGATTCTGTAGCTAGAGTGATAAAAAAGTTCAATCCCGATGGGAAACTGATCGGGGATATGGAACTGAGCTATGTGCAACAACCCACGAAACTGGCTCTGGGAAACAGCCAGAATGTCTTTGTTTACGATGCGGCCGGATCAGAGATCATCGCCTATGACTTGCTGGAAGGAGCTGAACTGTACCGCTTCGGCAAGTTCGAATTGAGCACCGTACATATGCTGTACGCAAATAAAGATTATGTGGTGGCTTACGACGATACCAAAGGGGAAAACACGCTGTTCTCCAGTTTGGGGCAGATGATCTCCAAAGATAGCGGACAATTGGTGTATGACCTCTACAACAATGCTATTGGCTTGAATGACGAGGCACTTATCAGCAAGATGAGTTCGGCATGGCTGCCAATGACTGGCGAAGTGGGGCTGATGACTATCTGTGGTGATACTATTGCGATTGTGGTAGGCAAACAAGTGCGTTTGTTGAAACTGGATTATGCTGAGGTTCTTTAAAACCTTCTACTTGCCCCTGATTGCAGGGATTCTGTTAAGCCTGTCCCGGGTTCCATTGTACTTGGGCTGGCTTGTGTTCGTGGCGTTTGTGCCACTGTTGTATTACTTTAAGCAAGGCAAGCATACATTAAAACAAAACCTGATCTCCGCTATGTTGTTCTGTTTGGTGCAGATTTTGGTGGTTTTCAACTGGATTGGTTTGGTTACTCTGCTCGGATTGGTGGGAATATGGCTGATCTTTTCAGTGTATTATCTAATCACTTTTTTGGTTATCGAACAGGTGTGGCGCAAATCCCAGGCACTTGCCTACCCGATCTTTGTAACCGCCATCATCAGCTTTGAGTATCTGCAAAACTTTGGCGAAATGCGCTTCCCATGGTGGAACATAGGCTACTCCCTAGCGGATTACACTACTCTTTTGCAAGCTTTGGATTTGGGTGGATTGAGCCTGCTAGCTCTGTTAGTGCTTAGCATCAATTATTTAGTTTATCAGCTTACTCTGGGCAAACGCAGAGCAATCTTTCCCATAGTCGTGTGCTGTATAGCCTGGTATGCGTACGGCCAATACCGCCTGCTCACCTTGCCTCTAGAGAAGCAAAGCCAAAGAATCAGCGTGATGCAGCCATCCATAGAGCAAGATGAGAAATGGGATATCGAGAAATACCGGGAAATTATTGAAGTATATCGGGAACTAAGTGCGCAAGCTTCTAAAAACGGAACTCAACTGCATATCTATCCCGAAGCAGCCATCCCGGACTATCTGATGTATTCAGAGCAAGCCCACACAGATCTGACCAGCATTATAGACGCAAATCAAATGAGCATTTTCACCGGCTTTCCCCATGTGGAACAAGCTCCTCCGGAACATCCTCAATCCCATTACTATTACAATGCTGCCGCTCTTTTTCACCCTTATCGACATGAACCCAAACTGTTCTACAAAAACATCCTGGTTCCGGTGGGTGAAAGAATGCTGTGGTTGGATCATTTCCCCTTTTTGTGGAAGCTGCAGTTTGGTCAGGCAAATTGGGAGTTTGGCACCACCATCCCTCGTTATGAATATGACGGTATGGAGTTCACTCCCTCCATATGTTACGAATTGGCCTTCCCGCATTTTATGCAGCGGGCAAATTTCAACTCCCGTAAAGCAGATTTTCATGTGAACATCACGAACGATGCTTGGTTCGGAACCTCATACGGCCCATGGTTGCATGGCATGATGAGTAAATTTAGGGCAATCGAATCTCGCATACAGATTTATCGTAGTGCCAATACCGGTATTTCCATGATCGTAAATCCAAAGGGAGAGATTATCAGCTCGGCCTCATTGTTTGAACGTACCAACATTAACGCGGAGCTCTACACATGTGCCGATACGCCCTTATATCATAGAATCTATCCTTACCCCTGGATATTTGTGTGCCTTACGGCAGTCCTTACCATCTATAGCTTCATTATTCCAAGGAGAGGCCTATGACCAAGCATTATTACAGTATTGGCGAAGTAAGCAATCTGTTGGATGTCAAACCTCATGTTTTACGCTATTGGGAAGTAGAGATTCCCGCCATCCGCCCCAAAAAGAGCGGACACAAACGCCGTTACAATCTGCAGCAAATTGAAACCCTGAAGAAGATCAAGGACATGCTATACAACCAACACTATACTATTGAGGGAGCCAAGCAGAAGCTGAGATTGGATAAAGAACTGCGGCAAGAGCTACGCGAAGAAGCGGTGGCCAAGCAGAGACTAAAAGTGGATGCGGCCTTGCCGGCAATTGCAAAAGAACTGATGGACTTAAAGAACGGTCTCATTCAACTGAAGAAAGAATGTAGAAAATTAGCAGGAAAATAACAAATGGAATTTCAACGTATAATCCAATGCCTTCAAGAATTTTGGGCGGGAAAGGGCTGCAACTTGATTCAGCCATACGACATCGAAATGGGTGCCGGAACCTTTCATCCGGCCACTTTCTTTGGCGCTTTAGGAAATAAAGACACCGCCATCGCCTATCCCCAAGCCTGCCGCAGACCCAAAGACGGACGTTATGGGGACAATCCTAATCGCTTTCAGCATTATTACCAGTTTCAGGTGATCATCAAGCCCTGCCCGGACGACATCCAGAATCAGTATCTGAAGAGTCTTCAAGCTATTGGTATCGAATTGGAGAAACATGATATTCGCTTTGTGGAAGACGATTGGGAGTCTCCTACCCTGGGCGCCTGGGGCTTGGGTTGGGAAGTATGGTTGGATGGCATGGAGATATCACAATTCACATATTTTCAACAAGTCGGCAGTGTGGATGTATTCCCAGTTCCGGTGGAGCTGACATATGGTTTGGAGCGCTTGGCGATGTATATTCAAGATGTCTCAGATTATCGAGAGTTGGATTACAGTGCCAAAAGCAAATATGCGGACTTATATTATCACAAAGAACTGGAATACTCTGCCTACAACTTTGAGTATGCGGACACCGCTCTCCTTTTTGATTTGTTTACAAAATACGAAACCGAGTGCCAGAGACTAATCCAGGGGGGGTTGGTATATCCCGCCTACGATATGCTTCTGAAGAGCTCTCACACCTTCAACCTGCTGGATGCCAGAGGCGTGATCAGCGTTACTGAGCGTGCTGCCTACATCGGCAGAATCCGCAATCTGGCAAAGATATGTGCCACCACCTACATGGCAAAGTATTGTAAGGAGGAAAAATGAACCATCCTTATGGCGGTTTGCTGAATGCACTCAGCAATATCCAGGATCGCTTGATCCAAGTAAACGTGTACAAAGACCTCTGGGGCAGTTACAACTCTGTAGTAATCCTGGACGAGGATCCTGACGGCTGGCTGCTGAAGCTGACTCCTTTGGCCAAATATATCCACAAGCATAGATTGAATTTGCCCCTGATAATCAATCGCCGTTTTATCCAGTATTCTCTGGATTCCTATCCGCTTGAGTTCATCAACATAGTTAGCAGCCAACACATGAATCTGATGCAGAAAGAGGACTTGCTTTCAAATCTGAAAATAGTGCCTTCCGATGTTCGTCTGCAAATGGAGCGCGAGTTCAAGAGTAAATGGCTCCTTACTCGCCAGATTGTTTTGGAAGGCCGGATGAACAGCCGCAATCTGCGAGAGACTCTGCACATTTCCATTCGAGCGTTGATTCCCGCATTTAAAGGCTTCTTCTTCCTGGCAAATCAGACATATCCTCAGAGCCGCAAAGATCTCTTTGATCAAGCTGCTTTGATCACCAAGATCGATTTGAACGCCCTGGGTATTTGGCTGGAAAACAGCATTATAGAACTTGCCGATATAGAACGATATCTGGCAATCCTGCAAAAACTTATGGAATTGATGGAGACATATCCCATAGACGTATGATTCAGTGTAAATACAATCTTGGAGACAGCAAAAAGCCAGTTCTGGCACTTGCAATTCACAATGGACATCGGATTCCTGAGGCCATGAAACCTTATACAAGCATAAGCGCTTCAGACCGCTTTCGTGAAGAGGACCCTCATACCGGGCTTTTCGCTGCCTTATTTGAAAACCACTTGATAGTGGAAACCAGCCGTTTTGCCGTGGATCTGAACCGGGGACTGGAGAAATGCGTATATCTGAAGCCAGAAGATGCCTGGGGCTTGGAAACCAGAATTGGAACGATGCCTGATCCTTTGTACAAAGACTTGCTCGGTTCTTATACTGATTGGTACAACACTCTCATCTATCAGGTGAACAGATTGTTGAACATCCACCCCTTTCTATTTGTGCTGGATATTCACAGCTTCAACCACCGCCGTGGTGGAGCAGATGCAGAACCAGATCCCCAGATTGATAATCCTGATATCATCCTGGGGCGCAGCAATATGCCCCAAAAGCTCTACCCCTTGGTGGAAGATTTACGAGAGAGGTTGAAGGGGAAAGACTTCTTGGATTCTCAACTGGATGTCCGCTGTGATGTGAAATTCCCCGGTGGACAATTGCCCCGCTTTCTCCATGAACGTTATCCCGATCGAGTACTCTGCATCGCCGTGGAGTTTAAAAAGATATTTATGGACGAATGGACAGGGAAGCTAGATCCCGTCGCCATGCATGACTTACAAGAAATCTTTGTATCAGTAGCCCAAGGGTGGATCCGGGATCAATATTCCAAAATCACCTAACAGTAATACTATTACCTGCCTGTTTGAGAATGGAACAGCGCCTGCAAAAGGCTATACTGCCCATTTTTAACGTCAATAGGTTACTCTCTCGTCAAGTTTCTTATTGACAAAAGAAACTAAGCATAAGATACTTGGTACATGGACTTAAAACCATGGAGGTAAAGATGATTACATTACGTCAAGTATGGCATTGCCCAATATGTGGAAATACAGTAGAAGCTGTATATGGTGGTCAAGGTGAATTGGTATGTTGTGGCGAGCCGATGAAGCTATTAAAAGAGAATGCTGTGGACGCAGCCAAAGAAAAGCACGTTCCTGTCGTAAGCGACTTGGGTAACTCCATCAGGGTCGAGGTAGGTTCTGTACCTCATCCGATGGAAGAGAAGCACTATATTGTTTTTGTGGAAGTACTTACAAAGAAGAAAGTATATCGTCACGAGTTCAAACCCGGAGAAGCTCCCGTAGCGGAGTTTCCGGTTAAGAAAGCCGAAGTGGAATCAGTACGAGAGTATTGCAATCTGCATGGCTTGTGGAAAGCATAAAAAGAAACACCTGGAGGTAGATAAATGTCCTTTAAAGATAGCAGAACTGCAGAAAACCTAATGAAATCATTTGCTGGAGAGTGTCAAGCCAGAATGCGCTATGAGTACTCTGCCAAGACTGCAAAGAAAGAAGGCTTTGAACAAATTTCCAATATCTTTGTGGAAACAGCTTTAAACGAAAAAGAACATGCCAAAGTATTCTTCCGCCACTTGTTAAAAAACGGCATTGAAGGCGAGATGATCAACATCACCGCCTCATATCCCGTGGGCTGGAGCGAGACCGAAGAAGGCACGATCAAGAATCTGGATTATGCCGCCAAGGGTGAAAACGAAGAATGGACCGAGCTCTATCCCATGTTTGCAGACATCGCCGAGGAAGAAGGCTACAAAGATATCGCCCTATCTTGGAGGATGGTATCTAAAGTTGAGAAAGAACACGAGAAGCGCTTCCGAATACTCTATAATAACGTGAAAAACCTGAAAGTGTTCAAGAAGGACGATAAAGTATTTTGGAAATGTCTAAATTGCGGTTATATTCATGAAGGGGATACAGCTCCCAAGGTGTGTCCCGTGTGTAATCACCCGCAAGCATATTTTGAACTACATATAGAGACATACTAAATCCTGGAGGATATCAATGCAAAAGTATCAATGCATCGCCTGTGGCTGGATTTACGATCCCGCTGAGAACGACAACATACCGTTTGAACAACTTCCTGAAGATTTTGTTTGCCCAGAATGCGGTGTCAGTAAAGACATGTTCGAACCACTTGATTAACAGATCCTTTAACGCCGGGAAGCTAACAACCTTCCCGGCATTTGCTTATTAATCCTTCCTGGTCCTATGTCGAGGAGTTATGACAATCCCTGAATTCAATGAAATCTTGGATTTTGCCGTTGAACGCGAGCAAGCAGCAGTATCATTCTATAGAAAACTGCAACAACAAAGCAAATTTGCCGATCAAAAGGAGATGCTCAAGGAACTGGAACAGATGGAGATGGGGCATATAGTGGTTATTGAGAGCATTCGTAAAAAGGGCGTGAAAGCCGAAGATATCCAAAAAACCAGAAACCTGAAGATCAGCGAATACTTAGTAAAAGAACCGGATGAAAAGGAACTGAGCTACCAAAGCATCCTCATCCAAGCTATGAAGCGCGAAGAAAGCTCTTTCAAGCTATACTCCGAGATGAGCCTGAAGTTCACCGATGAGGAAATATCCACTCTCTTTCGCAGATTGGCCTCCGATGAAGCCAAACACAAGCTGCATTTTGAAATACTATACGACGAGTTTATCAGCAAGGGAAATTGAAACTAGCATTAGACTGCTCTCAGAGCTCCGGATCCATCGCCCTCAGCGATAAGGAACGCATTTTATATAGCGCTTTCTTTGATATCCGCATCACTCACAGCGAGACCCTGATGCCCGTATTGGATGCTGCGATGAAATTGTGCGGTTACCAGCCTCAAGACATCGAGGAGATATATGTCTGTCTTGGTCCGGGATCATTTACCGGACTGCGTATAGGCCTTTCCACAGCAAAAGGTATTGCTTTTGCCCACAATCTCCGGGTACTCGCTTTCAGCTCTTTGGAATTAACCGCTCTGCCTTGCGTTATCAGCGGAAAGAATATACTGAGCCTGATCGATGCCAAAATGAAAGAAGTATACTTGGCGGGATTCGATGAACGGTTGCAGCCCACCATTCCCCCCTGTGTGATCTCACCGGGGGATATTGTCAATTATAAGATCCAGGATTATATCCTCACCGGCAGCGGAACTGGAGCGGTGGCCTCAGTCCTTCAATCTGCAAACATCGAAGCCTTCATTGCCCCGGTCTATCTCCATCATCCCAAAGCGGAACTACTCTTTGAACTGGAGCAGTACACCCACCCAAAGATATATCAAGGCAAAGACTTAGCTGATCTGGAACCACTATACATCCGTGATAGCACTGCCCAGATCAAGCATAAGGCAAAAAGTTAGATCCTTCCTGTATCAACCGAACCAATATATCAATAATGGCACATAAAACAGCGCTATTATTATTGAAAAGCTCACCATCGTTGCAGCAAACTCCCGATCCATGTTCTCCAGATTCGCAAAAATCAAAGTGTTAAAACCAATCGGAAGTGCCGAACACACGATCACTGTAGTAGCGGTAAGCTCTTGCAATCCAAAGATTAAAGCCAGAAGCCAACCGATTCCCAATCCCAAACCCATGCGGATGAAGATCGCCAAAAATGCTTTGCCAATGTTCTTTCTGCGAGGTGCAAAGTACAAACCCAAGGCAATCATTACCAAAGTTGTAGTTGGCTGCCCAATCAGGTTCAAAACATTCACTGACACCGGATTTAGTTTGAATCCCAGGACTTTTATCAGCAAAGCAATCAGCATGGCATAGAGTGGCGGAAGCTTCAGGAATTTACCCCAGGCAATTTTGTCGGTATGGGCATTGTCACCATATTTGATGGCGTTAAAATAGGTAAACGTGAATATCATGAAGGTGTTGCCGATGTCAAACAGCGACGCCCTGGCCAGACCCTCATCGCCAAAAGCTGCATGAAAGAGGGGTAGAGCATAGGCGGTATTCATTATCATCGTGCCCACCAAAAAGCTTCCGAACATCGGTCTGGGAAGCTGCATTGCCTTGTTTGCCAGAGTGGATACCATGTACATCACCATCACCACTATCATGGCAAAGACAGGGATGAATAACATCTCTGCACTTACCTGAACATTGTATATTGCCAGGATAGTAAGGGCTGGCAGACTGATGTTCAATACAAATTTAAGCAGGATGGGGGCATCATCTTTGCTCAACATTCGCAGTTTCTTGACGCTCACTCCCACAAAGAATGCTACTATCAGCGGAACTATCTTTTCTACAAATGGATTCATCTCTTCTTGCTTTTATCTTCTATGGCAAAAGCCCTGTACAATATATTCAGTTTACCTTCCAATATCTGGTTGTGGTTTTTTTCTCTCTCAGACGCAGCTTCTTCGTAATACTCAAATTCCTGCTCTTGTGCCAGATCTGCATCCAGTTGCCACTTGTGATTGTATGTGCGTTCATTGATGGCCTCCAGGCGGGCCAGTTGTGCAGTACTGAAGCTTTTATCCATACCAGTTGCCATCAGTTTGTCATAATCCACTTTTAACCGATGGATCTCTGCCAACCGGATGATGCGAATAATCTCGTCTCTTCCCAGGCTGCGCTGTGCACTCAACTCCTGGTAGATCTCTCGTTCAGTAGTAAATGTCCTGCCGTTCACAGTTGATAAGCAAGAAATATCGAAGCCTTCTTCAGAAATCTTGGTAATAGATTTTCGATCAAATATATAGCGCGTATCCTGATACACTTTTTGTTCAAAGACATTTTGAATGATGAAGAGCAGAATAAAGCTGATGAGCGCCGCCAAAACCGGAGCCGCAATCCAGGCCAAAGAAATTCGCCCCAGGATGTTGTAACGGATGTTTTTTCCGCCCTTGGCTAAACCGATACCCACAACAGCGCCCACAATCACTTGCGTGGACGATACCGGAACCAGAGGAATGGTGGGTAAGCCGCTGTTCAAGAGAATATTGTAGAGTCCGCGGGATGCAAAAATGAACAACACAATAGCTTCCGCACTAAGAGCAACCAAGGCTGTGATCGGAGACAGATGAAAGAGATCCTTGCCCACTGTTCGCATCACTTTGTGAGAGTAGGTGTAGATTCCCACCACTATAGACAATGCGCCCAAAAGATATAGTTGCTGCAGTCCCGAGATTGTTATCTTGCTGCTCAGCACCAGATCCTTGAAGGGAGACACCGGAACAAATACTCCCACTACGTTCGCGATGTTGTTCGCCCCCAAAGAATAAGCGCCAAATGCACCTACTACGATCAGGGCATAACGGATCATGAGATCCTGTACCAGCAAATGCGTGCGCGATCTGTTTATAATGGGCTTTACCAGATGGAACAGGATAGCGGCGATACTCGCTGAAAGCACAAAGGCCATCACCCAGGATGAAGCGATGGTAATGAGCGACGAATAATCTGTGAGCCTGCCCGTAAACAGATTCCAGCCGATGATCGCTCCCACAATGGTTTGAGATGTAGATACCGGAATGCCGATGCGCACGATCAGCGTAATGGTCAAAGCTGCTGCCAAGGCCACTGTAAACGCCCCGCCCAGGGCATCCATAGAGCCCAATCTGCCCAGAGTATTCGATGGTCCACTGCCCTCAAACACTGCTCCCAAAGTAATGAAGATTGCAGCAATAAGAGCAGCTTTCTTGAATTTCAGCATGCGGGTTTCCACTGCAGCACCGAAGATGTTGCCGGTATCGTTAGCTCCCAGCGACCAACCCAAGAAAAGTCCGCTTAGCAGGTAGAAAAAGAACATGCTGGCTTACAACTGCCGTTTAATAGTGTAGATGGATAGCCGGTCACACACATTCTGGGCAGCGTCAGAGATCTTTTCGATGTGAATGGCAAAGAAACGCAATTGACTCTTGCGGGATAGTTCGATTTCCATGCCAAATATCTGCCGGCGCAAACGCTCTCCGATGTGATCCGCCTCACGCTCGAAGAAATAGACTTTGTGAATGTAATTGTTCACTGCTGAAAGATCCCGGAAAAACGACCTCACTGCATACACCAGTTGCTCCACCGCTGCCACTGAAGCTCTGGTGGTCTGCATCCACAAATCGTTCAATTCAGAGGGAATATGAGGAAGCTCAATGGAAAACTGCAACAGGGAATCCTTGATGTTGTCTATCACTTCATCGGTGTTTTCCAAGATTGCCAACACATCCCCCCTGTTCTCTGGAATCAGGGTACGTTCATACAGGAATCGTTCGATACTTACTCTCAAGTCATCTGCGCGATGCTCATAATCGCAAATCTGCGTCAAGCGCTCTTCAAACTGCTGTGTGCGTCCCTCCAGATAGTCCTCCACAGCCAGTTGAAAAGTAGTCGCGGAATCACTAACGATGTCCAGAAAAGTATCTATCTGAGATTCTACGAATCGGGTGGTTTTTAGTAGCAGGGCCATGATCTCACCTTCTATAACAATTTCATCTATATTGCAATATATACCTAAGCTGTTTTTTGTCAAGCAATTCAGTTGCCTCACGATTATTATCCAAAAGGATCATAAGCCGTAGTTGAGTCGATGGTCTGGTTGGTTCTTTTTCTGAAAGAAAAGGTATATGAGTACATTACAGGCGGACGCCGTTCCGCCTTTATTAATGTGTAAGCGATGTTATACTCATGCAATTTCAGCGCTACAGCGAGCACCGGCACAGTTCAGCCAGTTTTCTTCTTCTTTCCTCCTCTGCGCTATCTATACTTGAACCTGATATTATCGAGTTATCATCGAGTGAACACAGGATCACAACACCTTTATATCAGCTTCGGCATAGCTTTGGTTTAAGAGTCGTCTCGATGCTTGTTCCTGTCCACAAATTCCTTTTTACCTTGACACCAAGCGGCAATATCCAAAAATGCAACAAAGGATTGAAAAGAAAGATGAATAAACAGCAGAACCGGCTCTTGGGGCTGGATAAGATTTATGAATTGATCTCAGTTCCCGGTGATTTCTTTGAAGCGGTAAAACGTCAAAAACTGAGCTCCGTATACCATGAACCTCTCGAGATCATTGAGGCATACCGGAGACGGGAATGCTTCATAGCGGAGCTTAGTCACGATTCTGAAGCGAAATGGAACAATCTGCTGGCTCATTTTATGGATTTTAATCTTTCCATATTCAAAAAAGGTAATCCTGCCATCCACGAGCTTTACGAGCTAAAGAGCTTCATCTATCATTACGACGCCCTCAAAAAGTATGCTGAGTCCCACAAAATTGCTGCTTATGATCTGCCGGATTTGGAAGGACTTTTTGTGCTTTTGGATCCTGAAGGCGGCAGAATCCCCTCTTTCCGGTTATCCCCGTTGTATAGTAAAGCCCTGCAGAATATGGTCAAGCGCAGGAATGAGCTGAACAGAAGGCTGAAACACAGCCGCAAAGAATTCTTGAATGAAGCCCAAAGTAAACTGGGTATAGACAACTTAAAAGACGAGTTTGTGCTCTCCCGCAATCAGCAGAATCTGATCCTAAAAATCCAAAACAGCATCTACTTCACGCTAAGTCGCGAAAGCATCAGCAACTTGATCTTTATTTTGGCGGACAATCCGGAAACAAACGGCATCAAGAAAGAACTCGCAGCATTGGCAAAAGAGATCGAAAGTGAGGAATACAGCATATTGAAACGCTTGGGAGAAGAAGTATCGCAGCAATATGATTTATTAAAGCGTGCTCTTGCTAGCGTAAAAGAACTGGGATGGGATTTCTCTCTGGCTGCTTTTGCTCGCCGATACCGCTGTTGCATTCCCAAAATATCGGATCACATCTCCCTAAAGCAAGCCCGTAATCTGCCTTTGGAACTGGCAGTCCTTAGCCGTAAACGCAGTTATCAAAAGTTGAACCTGGATTTTTCCACCAATGCAAACCTGATCACCGGACCAAATATGGGTGGGAAAACCAGCATCCTGAAATGTCTGGCTCAATGCGCCATTTTACTGCGTTTTGCCATCCCCCTGCCTGCAGAACAAGCTACACTGCCCATCTATGATTTCGTATATTACAACCATGCCTCAGAAGCTGAAGACCTCTCTTCTTTCGGCTATGAACTGGTGGCATTCTGCAGCGCTCTGAACAAGGAAGGACGCGGATTGTTCCTTCTGGATGAATTTGCCAAAGGAACCAATCCCCGGGAAGGTGAAGCTCTTGCTGCTGCAGTTATTACGTATCTATCGAACAGCAGACATACCACCATTGCTGCCACCCACTTCACTGCTCCTGCCCTGTTAAGAGGAATCCGACAATATCAGATCAAGGGCATTGATGCCGATGCCGAACAAAGTATGTGCGAGGATCTGAACGAGCGCCTGCGTAAGCTTTCTCAAGCTATGGACTACAGCCTGGTGCATTTGAAAGCAAACCGAAAACCTCCGATGGACGCCATCAGGATAGCCTCCATTCTGGGTATGCCGAGAGAAATCCTGGATTTGGTGAAAGAGCAAGAATAATGGGAAAGACAAGCCTGCAGCAATGTATGAAACTGGCCCTGGAAACGGGTCGCATCATCCTGGAAAGCGGTGGTGCCACAAACCGGGTGGAGCTGATGATCCACAAAGTGTGCATTGGTTTGGGTTTTCCGGATTGTGAGTCTTTTGTAACTCCCACCGGCATCTTTCTTTCCATCAGCGACAAAGATGAGGAACTGAGCACAAGTATAAAGCGTATAGACCATCGCCGCATGGATTTGGGTAAGATCACAGAAATCAGCCGGGTGGTCAATTGTCTTCATAGCGGACTCTGTGATCAAGAGCTAATGGGACTATCCAAAAGCGAATACTTTGCTCGTGAGTTGCAAAGAATCCAAGCCGAAAAAACATACCCCATGTGGCTTACCAATCTCAGCGGCGCTTCAACCAGCGGTTTCTTTTGTTTGCTCTTCGGAGGTTCCTGGAGCGAATTTGCAGCAGCTTTTATCATGGGCTTTTTGGTAAGTGCCAGCTTGAAATACATCTCCAGATTGCCGGTAAACAACTTTCTGCTCAATGCCCTGGCAGCAGCTTTGATAGTATTGATCAGTAAAACTATGGATATCTTCATTCCCTTTATCCGCCTGGATTACATCATCATCGGCGGCATCATGATTCTGGTGCCTGGTTTGCAGATAGTAAACGCCATCAGGGATACCATGAGCGGAGATCTGGTGGCCGGAACAGCGCGGGGAGCGGAAGCCATCATCATCACCATCGGCATTGTTGCTGGCAGCGGTGCCATGATAAAACTATGGGAATTGTGGTCTTGATATGCGCCCTTTCGACAGTCTTACTTTGATGCAGTTCTGCTGGGCATTTCTGGCAATATTGGGCTTTTCCCTACGTAGCAACCTGCGTGGAATGCGGGTTTTCTTTACTGCTCTGGGGGGTGCTGTCTGCTGGGCAAGCTATTTGATTATACACTACTACTCAAAGTCGATGTTGCTTTCTGTGTTTCTGGCAATTATCTTAGTATGTATCTATTCGGAAGTGGTAGCCAGATTGTTGAATACTCCCGTCTCGGTGTTCGTTATCTGCGTAATCATCCCCCTAGTTCCAGGGCGCAGCCTTTATTATGCGATGAGTGCCTACATAAGCGGGAAATCTGCCCAAGCCTCAGGTTTGATCTTTGACACCCTGATGATCTCCGGAACCATTGCGATCGCCATTGCGATAGTTGCGTCTGCTACCCAGCTCTGGATCAAGAAGATACAGCGTAAATAACATGGAGAATGTAAACAATGAATAAATCTGTTAAACAGCAGCAACTTGAGAAACGCATCTTGGGATTACTCTCCGGTAAAGCCTTGAAGGTTGCCGAGATAATCTTTGAAGATCACGAGATCCAAGCTCTGCAAGAATATGCCAACATAGTATCGATTAAGCGACTGGGTTACAACGATCATGGCCCGGTTCATATGCGTAAAGCCACTCTGAATGCCATCAGGATGTTTCAGTTGCTCAATGACGCCGGCATTCAAATGAATCTGGAAAAAGAACATGTAGGAACGGCTGATGATTCATTGGTAGGAGTGATCCTGGCATCTTTATTACACGACCTTGGCATGAGCATAGCCCGGGACAGCCATGAATTCCTCAGCATCCAGATCGCAACCCCATTCATCGATAGGGTTCTCAGCAGTATTCACAACGCTGATGAGTACAATATAAAGGCGGCCATACGCTCGATCACCATTGAAGGAATCTTCGGACACATGGCCACACATAAAATACACTCTTTGGAAGCCGGATTGGTGCTGATCGGTGACGGCAGCGACATGGAGAAGGGTCGCGCCCGAATCCCCGCTATGCTCTCTCAAAAAGCGCGCCCCGGTGATATTCATCGCACTTCCGCCTCTGCCATCCAAAAAGTGAAGATACACAAAGGAGAGGAAAAACCGATCCGGATCGAGGTGGAGATGTCTGCGTCGGTAGGCTTCTTCCAAGTGGAAGAGGTATTTTTCCCAAAGATCAACATCAGCCCGATAAAACCATATATAGAGCTGTTTGCCGGTGTTACCGACCGGGAAAAGCTACGCTATCTATGAACTATAAAGCATTTACATATTGTGATATTATAGCCGCGGGAGTGAAAGATGTCTGCTGTGCCCCAAAAGCACAGAGGAAAGTCCGGACACCATGGGCAGGATACTTCCTAACGGGAAGCTGCAGCAATGCAGAGCAGCTCCACAGAAACAAACCGCACAGTGCCAATTTGGCGCTGTGTAAGGGTGAAATGGTGGTGTAAGAGACCACCGGTGCCATTGGTGACAGTGGCAGCCAGGAATGCCTTATCCGGTGCAATGCCAAATAGGGAAGCTATGGTGTGCCCACACCGCTTCCGGGTAGGCAGCTAGAGCCAAAGCGAGAGTTTTGGCCCAGAGGGATAGACATCGGTCCCCCCGGGGATTACAGAATCCGGCTTATTGAGCTCCCGCGCTTGTTATCACTTACTTTACAGAAGGCCTTATTGGATCGCCTCAATCGTTACGGCAGTTCCGGATGCAGATACCATTAGCATACTCTGTCCCACTACCTCATAATCTATATCGACTCCCACTACAGCGTTGGCGCCCATTTGAGACGCCAAGTGCTTCATCTCCCCCAAGGCCGCATTTCTGCCTTCACGCAGCTTACTTTCGTAGGCCCCGCTACGTCCGCCGATGATATCCGTAATGGATGCCATCAGATCTCGAACAATATTCGCTCCCATGATGGTCTCTCCGGTTACTACATCATGATAACGGATAATCCTGAATCCTTCCAAACTAGGTGTTGTGCTTACTATCATTACTAGCTCCTTTGCATATAGTCTACGGGAAATCTATGTCCTTCCATTGCTTCAGTTTTCTTGAACATAGCACTATGGGTAAAGAACTTAACTTTCATCTCTCAGTTTCTTCCACCAGGCGATACGCTTGGCAATCTCGCGCTCAAAGCCAAATTCCCCCGGTTCATAATACAGTTCTTCATCCATCTTGTCCGGGAAGTACTTCTGATAGCTGTACTTGTTCTCAAAATCGTGATCATACTGGTAGTCTTTGCCGTAATCAAGTTCCTTCATCAGCTTGGTGGGAGCGTTACGAATATGTAATGGCACCCCATAGTGACTGGTCTTGCGCGCATCCGTTGCTGCTTTTTGATAGGCTACATCCAGGGCATTACTCTTGGGTGCGGTCGCCAGATATACTACTGCCTGAGATAGCGCTACACTTGCCTCAGGCATTCCGATAAAGAGCAGGGCGTCTTTTGCTGCTAAAGCTTGAGCCAAAGCCTGAGGATCGGCCAAGCCTACATCCTCGCTGGCAAAACGGATTATGCGGCGTACTATGTAGCGGGGATCTTCTCCGGCTTCCAACATTCGTGCCAGCCAATACAATGCGGCCTGTGGATCACTACCCCGCATGGATTTGTGCAAAGCGGAGATCAGGTTGTAGTGTTCCTCACGATTTTTGTCGTAAAACATGGTCTTTTTTGCCAAAGTTTTGGCTAGAACTTTGATCTGGGGATGCGGATTCTCTCTTAACCAATTCTGGATCAACTCCAGGTCATTCAGAGCCCGGCGCGCATCTCCCCCGCTATTGCCCGCCATCCAGCCTAGCACATTATCGTCCTCCTCCAACTTCAATTCCTGAAAGCCCTTGCGCAAGATCTCTTTGATGTCATCTTCCCCCAGCGCTTCCAGAACAAAAACATGGCAACGCGAAAGCAGGGCGGGTATCACCTCAAAAGATGGATTTTCCGTAGTAGCCCCGATCAGAATCACCGATCCGCTTTCCACAAAAGGCAGAAATGCATCCTGTTGAGATTTGTTGAAGCGATGGATTTCATCTATAAAAAGGATGCTTTGCTCTCCGCGGCTGCGATGGGCATAATCCGCATCGCGCATCACTTGTTTCACGTCATTGATCCCTGAAAGCACTGCGCTGAAATGGATAAAGCGATGTGGTGCAGACAGCTCGATGATCCTAGCTATGGTGGTCTTTCCGCTACCCGGTGGCCCCCACATGATGAAGCTCGAGTACTCATTGCCAGAGATCATCCTGGACAAGAGAGAATCCCCGCTTACCAGCTTTTCCTGACCCCGCAGAGCGTCCAGACTTCGTGGTCTCAGCTTCTCTGCCAAAGGGACCTTGCGATCCTTCTTTTCTCCTTCATCCAGAAAGTCAAATTGGTCTTTGCTCAAATCCTAGTATTCCATCAAACCGTTCAATTCAGACGGATCGAACCATTGCAGGATGCCATGCAGCTTTTCCAATTCGGCAAATAGCAGTTCTTTGTGGTGCAATTCTTCGGCAGCAAACTGCTTCAGCAGCGCTTTGGTACTCTCGTCCTCACTTTGTTCGGCCAGTTTCAAATAGATGTTTTGCGCCAGTTCTTCGCGTGACATTGCAAACTCCAGCACCTGCTTAGGATCTTCCAGCTTCACACCCTGAAGTTCCATGTTCAGGTCTTGCATCAGTTGCAGAGGTTTTCCAGGATATTCTCTGGCGTACAGCTCCCGAACCTTTTGTTCATGAATCTCTTCATACAAAAGTAATTGCGCAAAGAAATCCTTAGTTTCTTTGTGCTTGAAACTCTTTGCCAAAGCCTTATACAAGTTTTGAGAGCGGATTTCCGCTTCCACAGCAATGCGATAAGCTTCTTTTCTGTGCATTATAACCTCATTCAGTTTTATGCGTTGCGACGGATTAGTTCCACCGCGTTGATTTTACTTAAGCGGGATAAAGGCAGCAAGATACTTAACCAGGTAAGCAGATAAGACACCGCTATCACCAAAAGATAATCGCTTATCTGGATTTGGACAGGCAAAACAATCGCTTGATCCAATTTCACCAGAGCAGTCCGATCCTGGATGATCAAGAGCACGCTGCTGAGGATCAGCCCGATAATAATGCCAAGTGTGCAGAGCATAAACGCCTGCCGCAAAAAGAGCTGCCTTAGTTCTTTGTCCTTGTAACCCAAAGCTTTCAGCAGACCCAGCTCGCTCTTTTTGAAACTGATTGTCTTCAGCAGAGAACCGGTTAAGTTGAAACTGGCTATAATAAACATAAAAAGTAAGATGATAAACATCAGATACTTCTCAAAGCGGATAGCACCATATAAAGAAGCGTCAAAACTGCTCCAATCCTCAAGCTTATAATCCGGAAACAGCGGCTGCAACTTCTTCAGATGCATACGGCTGCGGGTGGGATCATCGCTGCGGATTTCTATGTAATCCACTTCGTCTGCATAAGCATTAAATCCTTGCGCAATCGCCCGTGGGACAAAACAATAGCTCTGATCATATTCCGGCATTCCAGCGCTGAAGATAGCCATCACCTCCACCACTTCTACCTTCGGCAATAGTCCAAAGGGAGTAGGGATATTGAAGATGGGAGAGATAATCTGTAGTTCATCACCCAGATATAGGCCCAATTCACCTGCCAATCCAGAACCGATGGCTATTCCCCGCTCCATGAATTCCGCTGAATCAAGACTTCCTGCCACAATACCGTGTAACGCAGTTCCGGATGCCTGATGCTGAAGAACCGGGCTAAGTTTCCGCTGCTTCTGAGCGTCGATACCAAAAACCAGGGCCGGAGCCATCTGATCTCCGTTCTTCAATAGCAATTCGCAGCGAACCACGCCCGCAGCATGATAACCTGCTACAGAAATGCGTTCTTCAAGTTGCTCATATCCCGCAATCGACTTCCCATCAGGTGCCGAAAGCCGCATTTCGGATAGGGTGCCGATGATGCGCTCCCGAATGTCTGCTCGAAAACCATTCATCACCGAACTCACGGTTATCAGCGCCATCACTCCCAGAGCGATACCACATAAAGTAAGAATGTGGCTGCGACTCACACCCAGGCGGCTTCTTCCACCCAGATATTTGCGTGCTAAAAAGGTGATGCTGGCATTACGAATAGGTTTCTTCATATCTGCAGATTTTTATAGACTGGATAAACCGTCAAGATACTTTTTGTATGGCTCGTCTGGATATATCTCAGGCGCATCGTCCTCGACAGATTTTTGCCCATCTGTAGTGCGAGCATCCCTGCCAAGCTCAATTATCGCAAGCTAAGCTGCCATCCTGGTGAACAGGCCATCCTGTGGTGTCATTAAACGCCAGGATGCCGTTTCCACACTACAGGGGGGAAACAAAATGGCAAGATGCCGTTTCCACACTAGTACCGCCTCTTGCGGGGCTATTCATCCTCCATACATTAAGCTGTATTGAAGCAGATATCATCGGGTTATCATCGAGTGACCACTGCTTGATAACAGCTTGATATTTGCTTCGACACGGCTTCAGCAACAGGCAGTCCCTGTAGTTTGCATTATCTACTGAAGCACTTAGATTGTATATAGTAATAAATAATCCACTGGGAGGCTCCCATGTTATCTGATCTAGAAATAGGACACCTTACCAAACTGAAGCCCATCGACGAGATTGCGGCCAAAATTGGGCTCAGCCCCCAAGATCTCGATCACTATGGTGATTATAAAGCAAAGCTACGCTATTCCGCCTTATTTGCAGCCGAGAACAATCCCATGGGAAAACTCATACTGGTTTCCGCCATCACTCCCACACCTGCCGGAGAGGGGAAAACCACAGTTTCCATAGGTCTTTCGCAAGCTCTCAATCGCATCGGGAAAAAATCAATTGTAGCTATTCGCGAACCTTCCCTGGGTCCAGTATTCGGCATGAAGGGCGGTGCAGCGGGTGGAGGATGGTCTCAGGTGTTGCCGATGGAGGACATCAACCTTCATTTTACCGGTGATTTTCATGCCATCACTGCCGCAAACAACACTCTGGCAGCTTTGGTGGACAACCACATCTACTTCAAAAACGAATTGCAACTGGATCCGCGTCGCATCACCTGGAAGCGTGTAGTGGACGTGAATGACCGCATGCTGCGTAAAATAGTAATCGGTTTGGGTGGCAGCAAACAAGGTTTTCCGCGGGAGGATGGTTTTGACATCACTCCTGCCAGCGAGATCATGGCGATACTGTGCCTATCGAACAACCTGGATGAGTTAAGGGAACGCATCGGCAATATCACCGTGGGATATTCATTCTCCGGAGAACCGGTAAAGGTGCATCAATTGGGCTTTGAGGGTGCGATAGCCGCGCTTTTGAAAGATGCTTTGAAGCCAAATCTGGTGCAAACCACGGAAAACACTCCCGCCTTTGTGCATGGCGGTCCTTTTGCCAATATAGCTCAGGGCGCAAACAGTATTCTGGCCACCAAGACAGCCATGCGCTTGAGCGATTATGTGGTAACTGAAGCCGGTTTTGGATTTGATCTGGGTGCGGAAAAGTTCTTTGACCTGGTGTGCAAGTACGGTGGATTCTGCACAAACGCAGTGGTATTGGTTGCCACCGTGCGTGCGTTGAAGATACATGGCGGAATGAAAGTAAAAGAGCTGAATGAACCCAATCCCAAGGCGGTCTCGGATGGGTTGGTAAACTTGGCGAAACATATGGAAAACATCACCAAATTCGGTATGAAGTCGATTGTCGCCATCAACCGTTTCTCCACCGACACCGATGAAGAATTGCAGATCGTTAAGGATTTTGTGCTAAAATCGGGTTCTGATGCCAGCGTGGTAGACTATTTTACCAAAGGCAGCGAAGGCGGCATCGAACTGGCGGAAAAGGTTGTGGATATTGTAGATAAAGACGTGTGCAAGTATCATGGCCTATACGAATGGGACAGCCCTGTGGAGGATAAAATCTTCACAATCGCCAAAGAGATCTACGGAGCCGAAAAAGTTGATTATAGCACTGAAGCAAAGAATGACCTGAAAAGGATAAATAAACACGGTTTTGATAAATTGCCCATCTGCATCGCCAAGACCCAGAAATCCTTGTCGGACAATCCTGATCTGATCGGACGTCCCAAAGACTTTCTGGTTACTGTGCGCGAGATCATAGTGGCAAGCGGAGCAGGATTCTTGATACCCATCACCGGTGAGATCATGCGCATGCCGGGACTGCCCAAAGATCCCAGCGCAAACACCATCAACGTAGAACACGACGGCAATATCATCGGTTTGTTTTAGATACCATCAACATACTTTGTTGAGGCGGGATTTTCGGGATCCCGCCTTTTTGTGTACTACAAAAAATGTCCCAGTGTTGTCCACTATATAGATATTGAAAGCACAAATCCCGATTTGCTTTTTTCTTGACCAAAAACAGGGTCTTAAAAAGCTCGTAAACAGGAAAATATCACTATTTGGAGTGTAAATGCTAGAACTCAAGTTAGATTCCGGTTTGGTTTCCCGTGCCCGCACTGCTGCGGCAAGGATAACGGGAAGCTTCAGCCGACTCTTTGACACTCATAGCTCTGTAACCATAGAGCGCACAGTGCTGCGTCTTTTGGGTATTGACGGCGCTACTGAAGACGACAAGCCTCTGCCCAATGTGGTAGTGGACGCCTTACAAAACGCCGGAGCGTTAAATAAGGGGGCGGCCATTTGGATAGCCAATGCCATGCATCATAAAGCAATCAGCGCTCAGCGGGCAGCAGAATTCGTGGCATCCGGGGAGCTCGACCTTGTCGGATTGCCCATGGCTCCAGCGAAAGACTTGTATCCCATTTTGGAGGATCTATCCTCAAAGATGCTGCATCATATCGCTTCGCAAAGGCAAGCCAGAGAAGGCTTCTTTGCCAAATATGGCCCCCGCCGCGTTCCTGCCATCTACGTGATCGTGGCCACCGGTAATATCTACGAGGATGTAACTCAAGCCAAAGCCGCTGCTCGTGAAGGTGCGGACATCATCGCCGTGATCCGCTCGACTGCGCAGTCGCTCCTGGACTATGTGCCTTATGGCGCCACTACAGTTGGTTTCGGCGGTACTTATGCCACTCAGGAGAACTTCCGCATCATGCGTAAGGCCTTGGATGAAGTATCTGAAGAACTGGGGCGCTATATAAGCTTGACCAACTACGCTTCCGGATTGTGTATGCCGGAAATTGCTGCCATGGGCGCCATCGAAAGGCTGGATCTAATGCTGAACGACGCCATGTACGGCATCCTCTTCCGTGATATCAATCCCAAACGCACTTTGCTGGATCAGTATTTTGCCCGCATGATCAATGCTTTTGCCGGCATCGAGATTCAAACTGGAGAAGACAACTATCTCACTACTTCCGACGCTGTGGAGAAAGCCTATACCGTTACTGCCTCTCAGCTTTTGAATGAAAGCTTTGCCTTGCTAAGCGGAGTTAAGCCGGAAAAGATGGGTTTGGGCCATGCCCACGAAATCGATCCGGAATTTGAGAACAGCTTTAGCTACGAGCTCGCGCATGCCATGCTAACTCGCGAACTATTCCCCAAAGCTCCTGTGAAATATATGCCGCCCACAAAGTTTGCCAGCGGCAACATCTTCAAGACCCATCTGATGGATGCCATGTTCAATTTCATTGGACAGCTTACGGGTCAGGGCGTGCAGCTTTTGGGCATGATGACCGAAGCCATCCACACTCCCCATCTGGTGGATCGCTCTCTGGCCATCGAAAACGCTCAATATCTCTTTAAAGCAGTAAAAGACTTGGGGCAACACATCCAATTGAGTCCGGATAGTTTTATAATAGAGCGTGCCAATCTGGTACTAAGACAGGCAACGGAATTCCTGGAAAAAGTGGCGGATGAAGGCCTCTTCAATGCCATGGCAGCAGGAGATTTTGCCGAAATCAAACGCCCCGAAAACGGCGGTAAAGGCCTGGATGGAGTGTTTGAACGCCACGAGGAATACTATAATCCCTTTATGGACAAAATGAAGAAGGAGCTGGGACTATGACACACATCGTGAAACCCTATGGCGACACACTTAACGACGGCAAGATCCAGCTATCCTTTGCCTTGCCGGTGAAAAACGACGTAAGCGGCAAGGAAGCAGCACGTATATTGATCTTATCCATGGGCTTTGATGAAGCTGAAATAACCAGTATGCGGGATCTCGGTGAAGGTTTTACTCATTTCATCGCCTATGCCGCAACATCCGTGGGAGTGGACACATCCAAGATCAAAGTGAAAGTGGTGGAAACTCCTGTGATGGATATGGATGCCACCGATCAATACGTGGCAGAGCATCTGGGCAGAACCATCACCGTGGTAGGAGCATGCATCGAAAGCGACGCCCATACCGTGGGCATCGACGCAATAATGAACATGAAGGGCTACAACCATCGCTTCGGTTTGGAGCGTTATCAGTGCTTCAACGCTGTAAATATGGGCGCTCAGGTACCATCAGAATTGCTCCTGGCAAAAGCACGTGAGCTAAATGCGGATGCCATCCTGGTTTCACAGGTCGTTACTCAGAAAAACATCCACATCAAAAACCTGACCCGCCTGATCGAATTGGCGGAAGCTGAAGGGCTGCGCGACAAGATTCTTTTCATTTGCGGAGGTCCGCGGATATCTCACGAATTGGCAATTGAACTGGGCTATGATGCCGGTTTTGGCACTGGGAGCTATGCCACGGACGTCGCTTCCTACATCGCCATCACACTCAGTAATAAGCAGGCCTGATGCTGTCGCTCTTGTTGATGCTGGTCGCCCTGGGACTGATGATCACCATTCACGAAATGGGACACTTTTTGGTGGCCAGGGCATTCGGAGTGGGCATTGAGAAGTTCTCCATAGGTTTTGGAGCACCCATCACGCAGTTCCGGAGGAACGGCACCGATTACCGCATTGGCTGGATTCCTCTGGGGGGCTATGTGAAGATGAGAGGCGACAGCAGCGATCAGGAGGAAGAAACTGACGCAAACGTGCCCGAGCATGAACGCTTTGACGGTAAGATATGGTGGCAGCGGGCATTGATAGTATTTGCCGGTCCCTTTGCCAATCTGATATTGGGTATGTTACTCTTTATGCTGGCATTCAGCTTTCCCCAAAAGCTGGAAGACCTTTCTCCAGTGATTTCTTCTGCAGATGGAGTGTGGGCACAGCATTTTGTTCCCGGCGATTCACTAGTGGCTGTGAACGACAAGCCGGTGGGGGGATTCAACCGCTTCCTGCTGGAATTTGCCTCTGCCGAAAAGCCCACCATCACCTATCACAGAGATAATAAGGAACTGCAACTAACTGTAGCCAACGCCGATAAGGATTCTCTGATGCGCAGCTTGATCCCCAGGGTAACTACGGTAGTCGGCGAGGTATTTTCCGGGCTTCCCGCCTGGCGCGCCGGGCTGAAACCTATGGACAAGATCCTGATGGTGGATAGCGTAGCCGTAACAGATTGGTATGAAATGCGAAAGCTGATTGTGAACTCCCCCAATAACGAGGTGATCTTGCGGATTGCCAGAGGAGAAGAGGAGTTTGAGCGCAGAATCAAACCGGAAGAAAACGTCGCAGTGGGTCAAGAACGGATGATCGGCATCAGCCAATACATGCCCATCAGCGAAAGTCTGCGTCACAACCCGGTGGAAGCCATCAGGCTGGGTGCTGCATCCAGCGTGAATTTCGTATTGATGAATTATCAGGCACTATTCAATCTGGTAAAACAACCCTCGCAATTGAAATCCAGTGTGGGCGGTCCTGTGATGATGGCATCGATGAGCTCGGAGATGGGCAGACGCGGCGCAGGCAGCCTGATCCTTTTCTTTGGTTCCATCAGTTTAATCCTGATGGTGATGAACCTGTTGCCCATCCCCATTCTGGATGGCGGACACATCCTTTTTGCCTTTATAGAGGGCATAGTGGGCAAGCCTCTGCCTTTAAAAGTACAATCCTTTCTGCAACGCATCGGTTTTGCCATCCTGATCACTCTGATGATCTATGCGTTCTACTCCGATATTTCGAAGCTCTTCCTGCGCTTCATATACACGAGGTAGAATGCCGTTCAGCTTTAAATTACAAGCCACCAGCGGTAAAGCCCGCGCCGGAAAGATAAACACCAATCATGGTGAGATACTCACTCCCGTTTTTATGCCCGTCGGCACTTTGGGCACAGTGAAGGCCATGAGTCCCAAAGAGCTGATGGATGCGGATGCACAGATAATATTGGGCAATACCTATCACCTGTATATGCGCCCCGGTCACGAACTCATCCGCAAAGCAGGCGGTCTGCATAAATTCATCAATTGGCCCCTCCCTATGCTGACCGATAGCGGCGGCTTCCAGGTGATGAGTCTGGCTGCACTGCGCAAGATCACCAAAGACGGAGTGAAGTTCCGCTCGCACATCGATGGTTCGCTGCATTACTTTACACCGGAATATGTGATGGAGATTCAGGAAGCACTGGGTGCTGACATCATTATGAGTTTTGACGAATGCCCGCCTTATCCCGCCACCCGGGAGTATGTGGAGAAATCTCTGAAAACTACCCTACACTGGGCAGAACGCGGACTGAAAGCATTCACAAACCAGAAGAACCAGGCTCTCTTCGGCATAGTGCAAGGAGGCATCTACGAAGACTTGAGGGAGAAATCCGCTCGTACCCTGATGGAAATGGACTTTCCCGGATATTCCATCGGAGGTCTAGCCGTAGGCGAGAAAAAGCTGGATATGTTCAGAATCACCGAGTTTTTAAACGACATCCTTCCCCAAAATAAACCCCGCTATCTGATGGGAGTGGGAACTCCCAGCGACTTGCTGAACAACATAGCCCGCGGAGTAGATATGTTCGATTGTGTGATGCCCACTCGCAATGCCCGCAAGGGATCGATTTTCACCAGATATGGCAAGATGATCATCAAGGCGGCGCGTTATAAAGAGGATTTTGGTCCCATCGATCCACAGTGCACCTGCTATGCCTGCACACACTTCAGTCGAGCTTACATCCGCCATCTGATCTCCATGAACGAGATCCTGGGTATGCGGCTGGCTACAATACACAGCTTGCATTTCTATCAGGAACTGATGAATATGGCGCGCGGAGCAATCCTGGAAAATCGCTTTCAGGAGTTTCTGGATGCGATGCTGCCGGTTTTGGACAATATCGTGGATTAAAGGAGCATTTATGCGCAGTTTTGGGCTGTATGCGAGCTTTATTTGTTTGATTATTTGGAGCTCTATTCTTTCTGCAGTGGAAGCTCCGCGATATCTGGCACTATCAGAAAATCCCCCCTTGGTATCTCCCGATCTGCGCCGTCCGGGTTTCTGGATTTCCCGTCATCCGGCACCGGATAGTCTATTGATGAATCCAGATATGATCGCCGCTTTCAACCGTCGTATACTGCGAAAGGGCGATGTGGGGCAGATCACTCAAAGCTCTGCTATCATCGGTGGATCGCTTTTGAAACGCCATATCAACGATTGCTACAACATGGCCAAAGGACACGGTAATTTCCGGCAGGATGGCAGCGCTACCGACACACAATTCTGGCAGACAATGCGGGAAGCCACCAATTTAAAAGCGATCAGGAATGTAAATAACTGCCGCTTTGCCTTCCCTATGCGCTACACAAATCAGCGTTTGCTGCCCTTTGCGGATATTCTGACCGAAGAAGCCCTGGATCTGGAATTTGACTATCTGCAAAACAGCGGTTTCGACATCGCAGAGCCACTGGTGATCTATCATGAATCAGCAGATGGGAACTGGGTATTTGGCGCCAGCAGAGCCACTTCCGGGTGGTTTTTGAAAGCCGATCTCGCGTTTGTGGAGCGCAATGAATGGCTGGCATATCAACAAGCCAGGGACTTCGTGGTAAACATCCAGGACAAGAGTGACCTCTATCTGGATGAAGCCAGAACCAAGTATTTCGGACTCATCCGAATGGGGAGCAGACTGCCAGTTATTGCTGAGAAAGATGCAGTATTCGAAGTGAAACTACCGGATTCCAGAAGCGCATACATCGCCAAGTCCGCTGTTCATCGCGGTTTTGCAGATTTCACTGCCCGAAATGTGTATGAATTTGCCTTTTCCACTCTGAATGCCCCTTATGGCTGGGGAGATCTGAATGCAGAATATGACTGTTCCGGATTCATCAAACAGCTATTCCTGTGCTTCGGAATATACCTGCCGCGCAATGGTACGGCACAATACAACGCCTGCCACAATCTGCATCAATTCTCCAACGGTGAATCCAGCGCCGAGAGAGAAGAGATCATTGCGGAACTGGCTTTGCCGGCGCAGACACTACTGCGCATGCAGGGACATATCATGCTCTATCTGGGTTCGTTTGATGGCCGCAACTATGCACTACACTCACTGTGGGGCATCAGAAGACCGGGCACAAATGAAGAGGACGAAATAATCACGACTGCCAAAACAGTAGTAAGCGATCTGTCTTTGGGAGAAGGCAGTAAGCGCAAATCACTTCTGCTCCGCCTTAGCGGTTTCGGAGCCATTAAAGATGGGAAATAAAGGACACACCATGTTAAAACGCATTATTATCTTCGTGCTGATGGCTTCTGTGCTGTATTTCGCACTGCTATTTGCCAAAAGCCCCCAAAGCCATACGCTGGGTACCGGAAGTGTGCCTGAAGCATCCGGTATTGCCCGCTCACTCTTGAATAAAGAGCTGATCTTTTGCCACAACGATTCCGGTGGTAAAGCCTCAGTATTTGCTCTGGATACAAGGGGCAGATTGCGGGCCGAATTACGCTTGGAAGGGGCTCACAACAGAGATTGGGAAGAGATCGCCACCGCCATAGATCCGATCTCAAAGAAAGCCTACATATATGTAGGTGAAATCGGGGATAACAACGCCCGTTACAAACACTTGAGCTTCTATCGCTTTCCCGAGCCGGAGATCCAAGACAGCCTGATCCTGATCGATGATTATGAACAAATTGATTTTCAGTATGAAGACGGTCCCCGCGATGCCGAAGCCTTCTTTGTGGATCCCAAAAGCGGAGACATCTACATAATCTCCAAACGCGAAGAACAAGTGGGAATCTACCATCTGCCCTACCCGCAAAACAGCGGATCGATCCTGATGGCGAAAAAGCTGGGACAAATGCAGATGAATTGGGTGACCGCTGCCGACATCTCCCCAAACGGTAAGTACATCCTGGTGAAAAACTACGGTAGCATCCGCCGGTTCAGACGCGGCAACAACCTCGTGAAAGCACTGGGCAAAAGGGGTAAGGACATGCCCTATCAACTGGAAGCTCAAGGAGAAGCGATATGTTTTGATGCACGAGGAAAGGGCTATTACACTCTCAGTGAAGCCTTGGAAGACAAGCCCCAGCTTCTCTACTATTACAAGTAATACCGCGCGGATATGAAAGATGCAGGGATATAATCGAAAGGGCGGTCTGCAAACCGCCCATAAGTGATTTGTTTAGTTTATTTATTGAACAGCTTTTCCATGGTCTTCACCGAACCCAGCAAAGCTGAGGATTCGTAAGGCAAGACCACTGTTTTGTCTCCTTGCTGGACCATCTTCTGAAATGCTTCAATGTATTTAAGAGCGATCTGATATTGGGCGGGATCGGCTCCGGATTCTTTCAGAGCTTCCGCCACCAAGAGGATGGATTTGCGCTCGGCATCTGCTACCAGAAGTTTGGATTGAGCTTCACCATCTGCGCGAGCGATCTTGGCTTGCCGTTCACCTTCCGCCACTCTGATCTGATACTCTTTTTCTCCATCTGCAGTAAGGATTTTAGCGCGCTTATCACGTTCTGCACGCATCTGTTTCTCCATGGCATTACGGATTTCTTCGGGTGGTTGTATCTCTTGCAGTTCCACGCGGTTCACTTTCACGCCCCATTTATCGGTTGCTTCGTCCAAGATGATGCGCAGTTTGTGGTTAATCGAATCCCTGGAGGTAAAGGTAAGATCCAGGCTCAATTCGCCAATTACATTACGCAGAGAGGTCTGAGTCAGCTTTTCGATCGCTTCGGGCAAGTTGCCGATCTCATACACTGCTTTGTAGGGATCCGTGATCTGGAAATAGAGCAGAGCATTGATGCTTATGGACACGTTGTCGGCTGTAATCACATTTTGGCGCGGGAAGTCATACACTGTCTCGCGAAGGTCGATTCGATTCTCTATTCTTTGAGCCACATAGACATTCCCCCGGTAGTCAGTTTTGTTGTAGCGCCAATGAATTGACCTCATTTTGTCGAAGATCGGTATTACAATGTGCAAACCGCTTGGTAGAGTGCGATAGTATTTACCCAGACGTTCAATGATGACCACTTCGGCCTGGCGCACCACGATGATGCCCCGGGCAATAAAGACGACAACTAACAGAGCAAATGCCAATACGAGATAAAGCGAAAACATTTCCACCTCCCACCTTTGTTTTATTTTCTACCAATATGAGCAAGATGGATTATCTGGCAAGGGAAATAATGTTCAGCGATCGCATTAGTTGTTTCCAAAAATAGACAAAGGCAACGCCAGGAATCTGCCAAGCGCTGCCCAAGTATATTGTTTATGTAGGTTTAAGTAGAATAGTGACTATGGGTAATCTACATTTTTACACTTACATTTATATTCTTGAACCTAGCCGGAGCTACTCCGTGGGACAAGCGCATAATCTGTCCAGGCTCTCCTTTCCCACAATGGAAAGTGGAGTGGTATGCCCATTCTTCTTCACCGCAGATGGCATCACAGGCGTTCCAAAACTGGGGAGTAATGCCGAAATAAGTAGGTTCTTTCACTATTCCTTTGATCTCGCCATCCTGTATCTTGTAACCGATTTCGGTGGTAAATTGGAAGTTGTTGCGATTGTCGTCTATGCTCCAGGTTTTGGTGAAATCCAGATAATATCCATGTTCTGTGCTTTTGATCAGATCTGCCAAACTGCCTTTCCCGGGAACAATGCAGAAGTTTGTCATGCGCACCAGCGGAAAATCGTCTGCAAAAGCGGCCTTCATATTTGAGGATGGTTCCAAACCCAGCTTGTAGGCTATATGGCGTGAGGTTTGCTGATCAAGCAGGATACCTTTTTTGATGATGTCCACTCTTCTGCCGGGGACACCCTCATCATCGATGGGATGGTAACCCAGACCGCGAGGATCGGTACTGTCGCTGTAGATATTCAAGATATCCGAGCCATACTTGAAAATACCCAGCATATTGGGTTTCACAAAGGTTTTCCCGGCATACGATATCTCCTGACCAAAGATGCGATCAGCTTCGGTGGCATGCCCTACGGATTCGTGTAATTGTAATGCCAGGTGACCACCTCCGATAACAATATCAGCTCTTTCTTCCGTGATCACAGGAGCAGTAAGCAGGTCTTGGGCTTCCTTCATGATGCGTTCGGTGTTTTCCTCGAATTTCTGCTTGTGGAAGAGCTCAAATCCTGCTCTGCCGGCGCTCATGTGTCCCGGCCAAGTACGGGATTGCATCTGCCCGGCATCGGCGGCTATTACGCTCATCGTGGGTAGTGTATTGTACACTGATGTATGGCTATAGCTGCCTTCAGTATTTGCATAATACTTCTCCTGATGTTCGAATTCTGCCATTACGTTGGAATGCACTATCTTGGCTTGTGGTTTGATGGCCAGAGCCAGGTTCTGCAGGTATTCCAGCTTTTCTTCCTTCGGCATCTCAAAGGGATTGATCTCCGGATGATGGAAATATTCGGCAACGCTTGGTTTCAAAGCGGGGAAGGACACTTTCTCTTTCTGGAACTTTGCGCCTTGAACAGCGTTACCTTTGGCGCGGGTGATCAGGCGATCAATCGAAGCATCACTGAGATCATTGGAGCCAGCAAAGCCATAGCATCCATTCATCAGCACTCTTATGCCCAAGGCGGGGGAGTCTTTGGAAATGTTATAATTACGCAGGTTCCCATTAGCAAATGCGATGCTTTCGAAGTCTGTGAAAGTGATACGGACATCGGCAAAGGCGACATCCGAACTCTGCAGTTTGGCTACGATACTTTTTATCTTGTTTTCCATTTCTTGATATCCTAAATAGTCTTGGTGGATGATGTAATATTGAATCCCATTACTTTGGCATGGGGAGCCTTGACTGTGCTGACGGAGAAACTGGCGTAGTTTTCGGAGAAAGGAATGGTGTAAGCTTTGCTTTCCAAAGCGACCACATTCTCAATGATGCGGGTAATACGCTCTGTGAAACGCAGGTTGTTCACCACAGCATTTATCTTCCCATCCACGATCAGAAATGTGCCGTCCCGGGTGAGTCCTGTAAGGGATGTTACGCGAGGATTGATGAAGTTCATGTAGTGCAAGCTGGAGATGTACAAACCCTTTTTCACAGATGAGATCATTTCTTCCAGGCTGTGTTCTCCCGGGATAATCTTTAAACAACTGCCTGTATTACCGTTTTTGGGCAAGCCCAGTTTATGGTGAAAGTAGTTATCGCACAAAAAGGCTTTGAATACCCCTTTATCGATCAGATCCAGCTTTCTATAGATATACCCCGAAGAGCCGTAATCTACGCCAATCATCTCAGGATCCCCAGGATCGTCTGTAATAGTGATTCTTTCTGGGAATACTTTCTGATCCACTTTATTGTCGAAGTAGCTGCTATGCTGGTCCAGCGCCCATGCGCTCATGCCGAAACTGAGGTATTGGCAAAACTCCGCCAAACACCGCGGTGCCAAAATCACTTCATACTCGCCTGGTTCCACATCCACCACCGGATTCTTGGCATGAATAATCTTGGACAGTAAACGTGCGCTGAAGGCATCCTGATCGAAATAGGCAAAGTCCTCGCCTCCAAAAGTCTCCAATACCGTAACCTGATTTTTATTGTGAACCGCCTTTACTTCCAGGTAAATGGGAGAGTTAAGGCTGCGTTTGTCCAGGCCATTACTATTGATGATGCGGTATTGACTGTAGTTGCAGATGAAGGTACCATACAGTTCAAAATCGTGTTCAGCGGCTTTTGGGGCAATGGAACTGAGGATATCGGTCTTGCGCCCCAAGTCTATCGCTTCGATGTTGTTTGTTACATTTCGTGGTGGAGCCAGACTGAGGTCGGTTTCCAGATCATGGAAATCGGGATCTTCAGGCAGAGAATCGATGATTGACATTGCATCGCCCAAGGCAGTGTCGATTTTGTCCGGATCAGGGGAGTCCAGCTCGAATTTGTAGATTTTTTGGCCCTTGTACAATTCGCAGGATAGGCTGCAATTGTCTTTACTAATGTTGTAATTGGTTTGGCTCTGATAAAATCGCAGGAAGTCTGTTTGCCAGTTGTTTTGGACAATTTCGTACTTCAATTCCGGATGCTTGTCCAGTTCTGCTTTCAGATAAAGCAAGTTTTTGTGCATATACTTATGTCCTTTGTTGTTTATATCCAGCTTCGTTTGTTATGGCGGCGTTTGGGGCTTTGAACCCGAGGGACAAACTCACCTTCGGGCTTGCCGTCTGGTTCTTGCAATTTGCCTCGCAGCCATACTTGTTCGATCGCTCCGTTGAGTTCAATATTAGTTCCGTTGGGGCTCTTCAGCTTGGTAGTCTGCCCCGGATCGTAGATCACAAAATCAGCATCTGATCCTGCATCCAGGCATCCTTTTTTTGGATATATGCCCAGGCGTTTGGCAGGGTTTTCACTTAGCATCTTCAGACAAGTCGCAAGAGGTATCTTGCGCTTCTTCCACAGTTCGGAAAGCACCCAAAGATAGCTGTATTCCATCAAGTGCGGAGGATTGCCGTTAAATAGTTCATTGTCGGCCTCTACCTCGCTACAACTGTTTGAGAGTAGATATATCTTGTTAGTCTTTAGTAGTTCATACAACTCGGCATAATAATCAGCAAAATCCGTAGCCCAGGGAACGGGGAAAGCTTCCGGTTCCAAGAGATTCATTAGATCCATAATATTCATGCCAAATGAGATGTCGCTTCGTTTGGAGATGGTATTGATGAACTCTATAGTAAGGTAAGAACTTACTCTGGGAATGTGGATGGGATTCTCCTGCATCCTGCGCAGGATCTTCTTGATGCCATCCATCTGAGCAGTAAAGCTGTAGTCATCGTGGCTATCCACATCATAGCCCTGAAACGCAAATTCCGTATCGCTTTCGTAGATGTCCATAAACATATCCATGATCTCTGTGAAGTTCATCGATGTTACGGCGGCATTGGGCGAGGGATTCATCAGCAGGATGCCCACCACGCCTTTGTTCCACAGTTCTTGTGCAGATTCCGCGTAATAGGGGTAGTCGTCCACATCCACGTGAGCCCAAAAAGCCATGTCCGGATGCGCAATCCCTTCAATTCCCTTTATCATGACCTTCAGATCATAGCTTTCAAAGATAGGGTCTTTACTGTGGTAGCTCATCTCCGCCAGAGTGGTCCAACCGCCTTTAATAGCGGATTGACCTGCTTTTAAAAGATCTTTCTTCAACGTCTTTTTGCCAGTCACCAGATGGCTGTGGGCTTCGATGGCACCGGGCAGCAGCACTTTGCCCTTGAGATCGATAATCTCGTGATCTTCTTCGCAAGCGATTTCATCCGCGGAAATCTTCAGTATTTTGTCCTGGAACAGAACGTTCACCTTTTTTAAGGCGCTTGAGCTGGTGGGAAGGGAGGCATTGATAAATAGTTTCATGTTAATATGCCATAATCGATATTCCTGAATCCACGTAGATGATGTCCCCGGTAACTCCCGAAGCCAGATCTGACAGCAGATACAGGGCGGTTTTGGCAACATCCTCCTGTTCGATATTGCGGGAGAGGGGAGCAGATTTCTCGATGCGCCGTTGCATTTGCGCTATGCCGCCGATGGCAGACGAAGAAAGGGTTCTGATCGGTCCTGCCGAAATGGCATTCACGCGGATGCCTTTTTCTCCCAGACTATAGGCAAGATAGCGCACAGTGGCTTCCAAGGCAGCTTTGGCGATGCCCATCACGCCATAATTTGGAACCACTTTTTGAGCGCCGTAATATGTAAGGGTGATAATGGATGATCCTGAATGTAACAGCATCTCCGCTTCACGAGCTACTGCCAGTAGTGAATACACAGAGATATCCATCGCAGTTAAAAAACCATGCCGGCTGGTATGATGGAAGGGGATGTTAAGATCGCTGGACGGGGCAAAAGCCACACTGTGGACTATGTAATCCACGTGCTCCCATGCTTCGGCAATGAGACTGATCATGTTCTTGATGTCGTTGTCTTTACTAAGATCACACTCATACACCATGTCTATACCTAGCTCTTCCGCGATGGGTAACACTCTTTTTGCCAGAGCTGGTCCGGCATAACTGATCGCCAGCTCCACTCCCTGTTCTTCCAAAGATTTGGCGATGCCATATGCGATGCTGTGTTTATTGGCGATGCCCAGGATGAGGGCTTTTTTACCTTTCAAATCCATCGTTATTCTCCTTTCAAGCGCTGTATGGCAGCTTCCGTCTTGCTTTGCATCTCATTATTGGCATATTGAGAGAAGATATGCAGGGCTCTGGTGTACTCGCTGAGGGCCAGAGCTTTACTGCCGTCTGCTTCCAGAATCTTGGCCTTCAACCATAGATCATAGGCCAGAGCGGGGAAGTTTTCACTGCGATAATCCAGGATTTCCGCTTCTGCCACGTACTTTTGTGCCGCTCCGTAGTCTTTTAGAAGAAAACTGTGGTAGGACATCGCATACAAGGCTGCAGACAAGACCGAGGAATCTGCAGAGAAATCCTTTTTCATACTGCGTCGATAACGCTTTGAGAGCCGTTCCAGGTCACTGAAAGCAACGCTGGAAAAACCCGGTTTCAACCAGGAATCCGCCTGTAAAGCTTGCGTAAGCACTTGCACCCGCACACTGATGGGATAATCGTAGGAATCCACCGCAAGCTCCTTGATGCGGGCATAATCCCCAGCGTCCAACAATAAGTGGATATCCAACAGCAGAGGCACAAATGCCCCCTCCGGATCTGCATCTGCCACCAAATTCACTAAATCCTGGCGATAGGAGGTAAAAGACTCCTCATCACCGGCCAAATATGCTAATCTGGCCAAACCCGCCAAGGCAAATTCTTCGCCGCGCAAATCCCCAATACTACGGTATTGACGCAAGGCGGAAGCGTAAGTGGCAACGCTGTCTGTATTGCGCTGTTTTTGTTCCAGGTTTTGTGCCAGTTTCAGAGTGGCGTCCGCACTGGCTTTGGCTGGAGCTTCCTTCACCTTTACCGGACGCGAACACGCACCAAAGAGCAATAAAAGAGCACATACACCGCCCAGAATTGCTTTATTCACCGGGCACCTCGCCGATGCGTCCTTGTGGAGCATAATCTCTTATTACCGATGGACTTATACCTTTGCGCAGGAGAGGATTGTTGTTCAAAGCCTCAAGAGTTTTATTGGCTCTGTCCAGCGTCTGATTCAGGTTGTTTATCATCAATAGCAGCTCAGGATTAGAGCGCGACAGGCTGCCCATTATCTTTTCGGTCTCCTGCAGAGTACCACTGAGGGCCTGCAGTGAGGCACTTAGGGGAGCTATTAACACTTCCCCCGTGGGATCCAACATTTTTATGGCCAGACTGTCCGGATTAGCATAGTTTGCCGCCGCCAGGTTCACGCTCGCAATCAAGGTCTCCAGTTCATCCGTCTGTCCGGATAGGCTTTCACTGATGTCTGCTACATTATTCACAATGCGTAACACTACTCCCGAATCGGCGTTGTTATCCCGGTTCAGATTCGCCGTTAGCGTGCTCATCTCTTGTAGATTGATATTTAGCAAATCCAAGGTTTCCTCGGCTTTTTCCGAGACATTGGCGGCATGCACCAGGATCCGCATCAAAGCGCCTTTATCCGCATTGTCATCTTTGTTTATCTCACTGGTGAGCAAGCCGATGTTTTCCACGATCATGGCGATGGGATCACTACTTTTGGGCGAGTAAATCTTCAGCAGGGCTCTGCCTTCGGGAAAATCCGTAGAAGGAATGCGGCTGTTTTCCTCCAGTAATTCTTGAGCCCCGGGAGCTCTCACGTATTCCAGAGTGGTCTTGTTTGTGATGGGAATGGTGGTACGATATATCACACTGGATTCCACCATCAGGTGGCGATAGCGCTTCAGCACATAGAAATCCACCGAGATACTGCCATCCTCACTGAGAGAGAATTCATCGATCCTGCCGATCTCGAAACCTTTGTATAAAACGGGAGTCTGAGCCGAGATTCCGATGGCATTTTCCAAGTCGGTGATGAAATGAAAGCGCTTTTCAAATAAATTCTGCCTTATTGCGATGGATACAATAGTAAGGATCAGCACCATCACTGGGATGATGATGAAGGCAAGGACTATCTGATGGGTGTGTTTCAACTTATAATTCATAGTTTTTTCCAGATGAGTATAGTCTTTTATACGGCCTCAATTTTGTCAAGGAAGACTTTGCCCCGTCTCCAAATTTGGCTATGAGACTGTTCATCGCACAAGATAAATAACGAGTGATTCTCCCTCCCCAGTGCTACATCCACAAATGAAGCAGATATCATCGGGTTATCATCGGGTGGGCACTGCTTTATAACGGCTTTATATCTGCTTCGACACTGCTTTAGTAGCACGCAGATAATACAGATCGAACTGATATACGTAGATTGATCTGTAGTATGTCGACTTCTATCTTGAGTAGATTGCCGGTAAAGCCCGGAGGGCGGAACAGTTCATAGCGAGGGTGCGCTGCGAAGCGGAGCCTCTCGCATAGAACGCAACAACACGTATTGAGCCCCTTGTGGGCGACACCTGAGCCTAGCCTCCAATTATTGCTGCAGATATGTTTTGAGGTTTTAGATACACGAGATACAAAGAGTAGCAGCGGAATGCTACAATACGGATTTGTATTCCGCCGATCTGTGTGCAAACCAGATATTTAGTCCTCTCAAACAACTATTTTGATTGACAAAAACCAGGGCTTACAAGTTCATGCTCTGATTGACGTAAGTATTAGGATGAACATAATGTCCGGATTTGTCTTTTGTACACTTACGCATGAATCTTGAATCTGATTCATTTTTTTGTAGCCAAAGGAGTTTATAATGGCAGTACCAAAAAGAAAAACATCGAAGATCCGCAGAGACAAGCGCAGAACTCACGATGCTCTAATTGCACCGAGTTTCAGCACCTGCCAGAAATGTGGTGAAGCCACTCGCTCACACCATATTTGTGATAATTGCGGAACTTATAACCGCAAGCAGATTTTAGAAGACAAGGGATAAATTTGCGCGTAGCGCTGGATGCCTTTGGCAGTGATGCGGCACCTCATCCCGAGATCGAGGGTGCCGTTCTTGCCATAAAAGAGGATCTTTGCTCTCAGGTAATTCTGGTTGGAGACGAGCAGATACTGAGCACTGAATTAAGCAAATACTATTATGACCCGGCTCGCATCCGTATTGAGCATGCTGCCCAGCGGATCGAGATGGGAGATAGCGCCGCTGCATCTGTGCGAAACAAACGAGATTCTTCCATGGTTCGCACCATTGCCATCCACAAAGCCGGTATGGCAGATGTGGCAGTATCCGCAGGAAACACCGGAGCCATGATGAGCGCTTCCCTGATTACTTTGGGAAGGATGAAAAACGTATTGCGTCCAGCAATAGCCGTTGTATTCCCAACTCAGGACAGTCATGAGATCATCCTGGACGTTGGCGCCAATGTAGATTGCGACGCTGAACACCTGATGCAGTTTGCCATCATGGGGTCGAAATACTATGAGTATTTCTTCAAGGAAAAAAGACCCCGGGTAAGCCTACTGAACATAGGCGAAGAAAGCGCAAAAGGAAACTTGATGTCCAAGGAAGCTCACAAGCTGATGGCGGAAAGCAAAGACATCAATTTCGTGGGCAATATAGAGGGCAAAGACGTAATCTCCGGAGTTACGGATGTGATTGTCTGTGATGGCTTTGTGGGTAATGTAATGCTCAAGACCGTTGAGGGTGTGGGATTTTCCATCTTCCAGATCCTCAAAGAACAGATTAACAAGGATTGGGTTGCCAAATTGGGGGCGATGCTCTCCTATCCTGTTTATAGCTATATCAAAAAGAAACTGGACCACACCGAGTATGGGGGTGCTTTGCTGGTGGGACTGAACGGAATTCCCGTGGTATCGCATGGACGCAGCAATGCAAAAGCGATGAAGAACGCGATCCGTTTTGCCGCACACATAGCCGAATCCGGATTTGTGGAGCACACAAAAAACTATTTTGAGAGGTTGTAATGGGAAACTATCATGCAAAGTTCTCAGCCTTCGGGAGTTACGCCCCGGCCAAGATTCTTACAAACCAGGATCTGGAAAAAATGGTGGATACTTCAGACGAATGGATCCGCACCAGAACTGGTATGGTGGAACGTCATATCGCCAGTGCGGAAGAAGCTGCCAGTGATCTTGCCTATCAGGCGGCAGTGAATGCCATCGAAGCTTCAAAAGTGAAATACAAGGAGATAGATGCCATCATCGTGGCAACTATCTCTGGAGACCACCCCTTCCCCTCGACAGCCTGTATCTTGCAGAAACGCCTCGGATTAAAGGGGATACCAGCTTTCGACGTATCGGCAGGTTGTACAGGATTTATCTATGCCTGCGATATTGCCCGCCAATATGTGGAAAATGGCGCTGCTTCACACATTCTAGTGGTGGGTGTGGAAATCCTTACCAAAATAACTAACTGGAACGATCGTAATACCTGCGTTCTCTTTGGAGACGCCTCCGGCGCTGCGGTCATTTCCAAAGCAGAAGCCACGGATATCTCCCGCATTATCGATAGCAAAATAGATGCCGACGGTTCCCAGGGAGAATTCCTGATTCAAGTAGCCGGAGGTTCACGCCTGCCTGCCAGCCATGAAACCGTGGACGCCAATCAACACACGGTACATATGGAAGGTAATCGGATATTCAAGAATGCCATAAAATCCATGTTTGCGTCTTCTGATGAGCTATTACGCCGCAATCACATTGGCCCCTCCGATATCGACTGGGTGATCCCGCATCAAGCAAACCTGCGCATTATCGAAGCTTTGGCAGACAAAATGAAGATTCCGATGAGCAAGGTAATAGTCAACATTCAAAAATATGGCAATACTTCCTCTGCCACAATTCCCTTGGCGATCGACGAAGCTATCCGCACCAAAAAGATCCGCCGGGGAGAAATCCTGCTGCTCACTTCTTTTGGAGCAGGTCTCACCTGGGGTAGCATACTGGCAAGATATTAGAGGTGAAGATGAAGACAGCTTTTGTATTTCCCGGACAGGGAGCACAGTATGTAGGCATGGCTGCGGATTATCTGGCTGAAGACCCTGCCCTGATATCGCTCTTGCAAGTGTTTGATGCCAAGCACCATAGCGAGCTATTGAAAGCCATGCGCGAAGGCCCCGAAGATTTGCTCAAGCAAACCCAGATTACTCAGCCCGCAATCCTCTTCCACAGCGTGTGCGCCTTAACTGAATTCCGGAAGAGATTTGATCTGAAACCGGACTTTGTGGCCGGTCACTCCCTCGGCGAATTCACGGCATTGGTAGCATCAGGAATTCTGAGCCTTGAAGACGCCATGCATCTGGTTAATAAGCGGGGAGAGTTTATGATGAAAGCCGTGGGCGACATCCCCTTTGCTATGGCTGCAGTGATCGGACTGGATTCCCAGACTGTCAGTGAGATCTGCGTAGAAGCCTCTGCAGCGGGATTGGTACAGGCTGTGAACTTCAATACTCCCATCCAAACCGTGATTTCCGGAACCGATACCGGAGTGGCTAAAGCAGGAGAACTAGCGAAGGCAAAGGGAGCCAAAAGAGTATTGCCTCTGGTTGTCGGTGGTCCTTTTCACACTCCTCTGATCGCCAAAGCAGCCGATTGGCTGATAACCGAAATGGCGCAAATCACATTTTCCACGGGAAAGATTCCCGTAATATCAAATTACGACGCTCTGCCATCCGCTGATGGCGATATCGAACGTGAGAAACTGGGTAAACAGATCATCTCAGCCGTTCGTTGGGTAGATAGCGTGCGCTATATGATAGATCATGGCGTAGAGCGCTTTATAGAATTTGGCCCACAGAAAGTCCTGAGCGGAATGATAAAGAACATTGACAAAGAAGTGGCTGTGTATTCAGTTGATCGAAAAGTGGATTTTGCTGAGTTAGAGCGACTATTAGCCTGAACGCCGCTCATGAAATCCCTACAATATATATAAGGAAATACAATGTACGATTTTACCAATACAGTGATACTCATTACCGGAAGTGCTAGAGGCATAGGATTTACCCTTGCCAGACACTTCGCCAAAGCAAATGCCACAGTGATAGTGTTGGATATCAATAATGATGCCGTACAGAAGGCGGTAGACGACCTCAATACCATAGGCGGAAAGGCCTTCGGTTACACGGGCAACGTTACAGACTCCGCTGGCATAGAAGAGCTCTTTGCGCAAATCGTTCAAGAACACGGCAAGATCGACGTTCTGATAAACAACGCCGGAGTAACCAGAGACAACCTGATGATCCGCATGACGGAAGAAGAATGGCAGTTGGTGATGGACATCAACCTGAAAGGAAGCTTCATCTGCACTCAGAAAGTATTTAAACACATGATGAAAGCCCGTCAAGGCAGCATCATCAATATGGCCAGCGTGATCGGTTTGATGGGTAATAGCGGACAGGCAAACTACGCAGCATCCAAAGGTGGTTTGATTGCCTTTACCAAAAGCTGCGCCAAGGAATTCGCCAGGCGCAACATTAGAGTGAATGCCGTAGCACCGGGCTTTATCGAGACAGAAATGACCGCAAGCCTCAGCGATGAGATACGTGCCAGCTATGCCACCGCAATTCCCTTGGGAAGGATGGGGTCGCCGGATGATATCGCCAAGATATGTATGTTTCTTGCTTCCGAAGACAGCAGCTACATCACAGGGCAAACCATCGCGGTTGACGGCGGCCTTACCATGCACTAAATAATTACCTACATAGAGAAATCTCTCTTCAATTACATAGGAGGAACAATGGATATTGAAGCAAAAGTAAAACAGATCGTAATGGACAAACTGGGCGTAGAAGAAGCTCAGATCGTTCCTGCAGCAAACTTCATCGAAGATTTGCGTGCCGACTCCCTGGATACAGTGGAATTGGTCATGGCTTTCGAAGATGAATTTGGTCTTACTATTCCTGATGAAGATCAGGATAAACTTCGTACCGTTGGCCAAGCCATCGATTATCTGAAGGAAAAATTGGGATAATCGTACCAAACGCCTGGAATCAATCCTGATAGCATTGATATCAGGATTGGTTCCGTTTTATTCAAGCGCTTTTGTCTGCATCATCACAGCCATGTGGATTTAGGCAAATGCCCTGCTTTCAAAGTCGGTATACCGGCTGCAAGAAGACCAGATAAGAGGTATATATGCAAAGAAGAAGAGTCGTGATAACCGGTATCGGTGCTATTACTCCGGTTGGCCACAATGTTGTCCAAACTTGGCACAGCCTTGTGGGCGGAGTAGTTGGAGTTGGTTTGATCTCTCGTTTTGATACCGAAAATCTCCCTGTTAAAATCGCCGCAGAGGTAAAGAACTACAATCCCGAAGACCATTTTGAACATAAAGAAGTAAAGAAACTGGATTTATATACTCAGTTTGCTATGATTGCCGCTCGGGAAGCGGTCATAGACGCCGGTTTGGAACCGGGCAATTTCGATCCTGATCGCACCGGAGTGATTACTGGAGCGGGGATCGGAGGCATCCTTACTTTTGAAGAAGAATGCATCAAATGTTACACTGCAGGCCCCCGCAGGATTAGTCCATTCTTTATCCCCAAGATGATCGGCAATATCGCAGCTGCCCATATCAGTATCGAACACAATTTTAAGGGGATAAACTTCAATGTTATGAGCGCTTGCAGCAGTGCCAATCATGCATTGGGAACAGCGTTGCGCTCCATCCAATATGGCGATGCCGACATCGTGATTTCCGGAGGTACTGAAGCTGCGGTAACCCCCCTTGCAGTAGGTGGATTTTCGTCTATGCGCGCTCTTTCCACCCGTAACGACGATCCTCAAACTGCCTCCAGACCGTTTGATAAAGAACGCGATGGCTTTGTAATGAGCGAAGGTGCGGCTATGCTGGTATTGGAAGAGCTTGAGCATGCCAAAGCCCGTGGAGCGAAGATTTACGCAGAGCTTGCAGGTTACGGAGCCTCTGCCGATGCTTACCACATTACTGCTCCTTCCGAAGACGGCGAGGGTAGTGCGCGAGCTATTATTATGGCGATCAAAGATGCTGGATTATGCATCGATGATATTGACTACATCAACGCCCACGGCACATCTACACCTTTGAACGACAAAGGTGAAACTCAATCCATTAAAACAGTGTTTGGAGCCAAGGCTTACAAGCTGAAGATAAACTCCACCAAATCCATGGTCGGACACATGCTGGGTGCTGCTGCAGGCATCGAAGCCATCGTATGCGTGAAAAGCATCGAAACCGGCATCATTCACCCCACCATGAACTTGTTAAATCCCGATCCCGATTGCGATCTGGACTACACTGTAGCTTGCGCAGCAAAACAAGAGGTAAATGCCGCTTTATCAAATTCCCTCGGTTTTGGCGGGCACAACAGCTCAGTGGTAATCACTCGCTACAAAGGCTAAATGAATCATTTGTGGTCCCCCGCTGGCATTGCCATCGGCGGGACCATTTCATTTTGGAAAGATGAGTAAAAACTTGAAGAATATTGTCTCGCAAATCCTTGAATACTTCAACGGCAAACATATGCCGGAAAGCTATCCCAAGTGGGAAAAAAGCTTGCAATCTCTGCAAAAGCGTATGGACTACAATTTCAACGATATGACACTGCTCAAGGCTGCTCTCACCCACAAATCTTACCTGCGGAGGCATTTCAACGACCACAAGATGCCATCTCCATTCGAACGCATGGAGTTTTTGGGTGATAGCATTCTGGGCTTTGTAGTGTCCAAAGAACTCTTCAGCCGCCATCCTAACGAGCAGGAAGGCAAGCTCTCCAAACTTAAATCCAAGATAGTATCCGAGACCTATCTAACCTTGAAAGCAAACAGCCTGGAACTGGGCAAATATCTGCTTTTAAGCCCGGAAGAAGCAGCCTCGGGGGGAGCTGAAAAGCCATCCATCCTCTCCGACAGCGTGGAGGCTCTGATCTGTGCGATCTATCTGGATAGCGGTATTGCGGCAGCATCGCGCTTCATCAAAAGTCACCTTCTGATAAACTATGAAGAGACTGTTACCCGCGACGAACTGGTAAACTACAAGTCGATTTTGCAGGAGTATCTGCAAGGACACAATCAGGATCCGCCAAAATACGTCACCATCTGCGAAGACGGCCCCGAACACCAAAAGGTCTTTACCATCGAAGTGCGCATCGGAAACAAACTGAGTTGCATCGGTAAAGGCAACACCAAGAAAGCCGCCCATCAGGAAGCCGCCAGAATCGCCTGTCAGAAATTAGGCATTTAACGCACATTTACCCTGCCCAACACTGGAAAATGCTCCTGCTGGCATTATCCCTTTTGTTCCCCTTGAGATGAACTAGATCTGAAGCAGTTATTAAGCCATTATCATCGAGTGACCACACGGGCATAACGGGACAATATCTGCTTCGGCACCACAGTAATTTCACGGCATGAAGGCAGCTTTGTAAATCTATTTTACGCCAAATTTCAAGAAAAATCTTGACCGCAAGCCTCTTTTGCTCTATTCTGTAATATATAGTTCAGGCATAATAGTTTCTGGAGTTCAAGTCACCCTGGATATCTATCTATAGAAGAATGAGTTTAAAAGGGGGCTTGGACTTCAGGAAATGCATAATTAGAACATACTTTGAAGTCCATTTGACCTTAATAACATATAGGTTATGTATAGATGTAAAAGGTCAAATGACCGCCAATGCTTGACTAGTGTATCCTAATAGGAGAATTGATGGGACCTATTACAGAACACCATTTGATGCTGTTCCTCATCCAGTTTGCATTGCTTTTGGGGCTCTGCAAGATCGCAGGCTACCTCTTCGAGAAACTGAAGCAATCCAGTGTGACTGCAGAACTTCTGGTGGGTATAGTTTTGGGTCCTGCCATATTAGGC